>NZ_JBFRFN010000005.1:0-297805 GCF_052114825.1 Paenibacillus sp. 2TAF8 | reverse complement strand
GTAGAGCTCAGCGAGCAAAGCGTCTGAACAGCACGCCGAAGGCTAAAAGGGTTTTGAAGCTTTAAGGTTTTGAGCCGTAGAGCTCAGCGAGCAAAGCGCCTGAACAGCACGCCGAAGGCTAAAGAGGTTTTGAAGCTTTGAGTTTTTGAGCCGTAGAGCTCAGGGAGCAAAGCGCCTGAACAGCACGCCGAAGGCTAAAGAGGTTTTGGAGCTTTGAGTTTTTGAGCCGTAGAGCTCAGGGAGCAAAGCGCCTGAACAGCACGCCGAAGGCTAAAAGGGTTTTGAAGCTTTTAAGGTTTTGAGCCGTAGAGCTCAGCGAGCAAAGCGCCTGAACAGCACGCCGAAGGCTAAAAAGGTTTCGGAGCTTTGAGTTTTTGAGCCGTAGAGCTCAGGGAGCAAAGCGCCTGAACAGCACGCCGAAGGCTAAAAGGGTTTTGAAGCTTTTAAGATTGTTCAGGCTTTAAGGTAATTAAAGCCTCGATCCATAAGTCTCTTAGTTTTTGAGCTAAGGATTCTCCCAACATATCTCTAGCAATGTTGGAATTAATGTTGAAAAAATCATTGCGAAATGAGGGGCGATAAGCCCCCATTCACCAACAAAAAAACTGCAAGGCGAGGGTATCGGGATGGAGCGACTTTTGGATTTGCGGAGCAAACCAAGGGAAGCGAGAGGTCGATACCCGAGCCCCACGAAAGGAGCAACATCCATGAAACTTAAAGTATACCAATATGCCAAATGTGGTACGTGTCGCAAAGCCGTGAAATGGCTTGAAGCGAAAGGACATGAACTGGAACTGATCCCTATTTTTGATACACCGCCATCGAAAGACGAATTAACCGAGCTGATTCAGAAGAGTGGACTCGAAGTGAAAAAGTTTTTTAACACGAGCGGGGAAGTCTACAAAGAGCAACAGCTTAAGGACAAGCTGCCAGACATGTCCCAGGAAGAACAGATTGCGTTACTGGCTTCCAATGGTCGTCTAATCAAACGTCCCATTGTAACCGATGGAGATCAAGTCACAGTTGGCTTCAAAGAAGAAACGTACGAACAGCAATGGAGTAACGGATAACCCATAGCTCGACACATGTACCGGGACAAGCATTGTCCATAAGTACATACCAGGGAGTTTAGCCTTGAATTGTTCACAATTCAGGGCTTTTTTGGTTCAGCGAGGCAGTGGCATAATTATGCTGAATGAGGGTTGGCGTAACTATGGTATAATGATAGAATGAGTTTCGACATTTAATATACTATTGAAGTTGGTAGCGAAGTTTGTTTATCCAGCTTTCATAGATCAAGGAGAGAATAAATTCAAGTGAATCAACGTAATGAACCTACTTTGTTACTGGTGGACGGTATGGCAGTGTTGTTCCGGGCTTTTTATGCGACATCTGCAAGCGGATATATCAGACGTACAAAGGCAGGGCTTCCGACCAATGCAGTCTATGGTTTTATCCGTTATTTTTGGGATGCGGTTCAGACGTTCGGACCAAGCCATGTCATCTGCTGCTGGGATATGGGAGGCAAGACATTTCGCGGTCAGGAATACGCAGCGTATAAAGGGAATCGTGCCGAAGCACCGGATGACCTCATTCCGCAGTTTTCTCTGATTCGTGAAGTAATGGATAGTCTCAACATTCCGAATATAGGTGCTGAGGGATTCGAAGCCGATGATTGTATCGGAACGCTAGCTAAGTATTACACCGAAGAAACCGATATGAATGTAATGGTGCTGACGGGTGACCATGACATGCTGCAGCTGATTAATGACCGCACAAGTATCATTATTATGAAAAAAGGTCACGGCAACTACATGGTTTACAATCCGGAAACGCTGATGGCTGAGAAACAATTGACGCCTCGCCAGGTCATTGACATGAAGGGTTTGATGGGTGATGCCAGCGATAATTATCCCGGAGTACGTGGAATTGGTGAGAAAACGGCTTTGAAGCTTGTACAGGAGTATGGATCAATTGAAGGGATTTTAAGCAATTTGGATCAACTTACCCCTTCGGTACGCAAAAAAATTGAGAGTGATCTCGATATGCTGCATCTGTCTCGCAAACTGGCAGAGATTCACTGCGAAGTCCCGGTGGCGTGTACGCTGGATGGCTGTGAATTGCGTTTAGACCCGGATATGGTGATGGACAAGTTTGAACAACTTGAGATGAAGAGCCTTGGCTCTTGGATGGGAGTGGCAATAGGGTGAGCAAGATGATGATGAGAAAAACGAGTAAAACGTGGTGGACTGGGGCGCTCGCCCTCGTCCTGGCATTTCCGGTTTTACTGTCCGGGGCAGTAAGTGCACCGCAGACTGTGGAAGCTAAAGCAGCTATCAGCACGAAAGTACAGAAAGTGAATGCAGCAGGACGTAGTTTTAGCGTGCAGACTGTTTCGATTCCCAAAGGTACACCGGTAACGGTAGGACTTGCGAAGAAACAGGTTGGTCAAACCGCGACATTGCCTTCTATTGTGAAAGCGTACGGCGCACAAGCCGCGATTAATGGAGCTTTTTTTGAAGCGTATCACGGAGCGCCTGATCCTTACGGTATGTTAATAGCAAATGGAAAAGTTATACATATAGGAAGATATGGCACGTCGATCGGCTTTAAGGCCGATGGCTCAGCGATGATGGATTCACTTCAAGTGAGTTTGACAGGCACGGTCACAGATACAAATGGAAAATCACGCAGCTGGTATGCAACATTTATTAACCGAACGCCTTCTGCAGACGCAAGTATCTCGATGTTATACACTCCTGAGCGCGGAGCCAACGTTGGATTTAAGGGCGGAACAGCAGTGGTTATGGAGAAGGGTGTAGTAACCAAAAAAGTACCTAACACAAATGTAGCGATTCCCAAAAACGGTTCTGTCCTTGTCTTCACAGGTCGGGAGAAGTCCACATCAGACCGTTTCACGGTTGGTTCTACAGTAGAGATGAATTACAGGTATACTAACGCAGCCGGTCAGGAAATTCCTTGGCAGGATGTTATTACGGCTGTGGGGGCTGGTCCACGACTAGTCAAAGATGGCAAGATCGCTGTTAATCCGGCAGGTGAAGGGTTCAAAGATCCCAAGATTCTGAATGCATCCGGAGCAAGAAGCGGAATTGCAATCATGGGCGATGGTTCGATTATGATTGCCACCGTTTCTGGTGCTACAATAAAACAGTGGGCAGCTGTGATGCAAAAGCTGGGAGCTAAACAGGCAATGAACCTGGATGGTGGTGCATCCTCTGGTATGTATGCAGGTGGCAAGATGCTGACCTCTCCAGGCAGGCTGTTAAGTAATACACTCGTGTTTGGCGGTTCTGTTCGATAAAAGAACAATTGCAGGAGGTATGATGCGGCATGACACCTATAAGCGATCCGATAACTGAAGAGGGTAGCACGGCAGTTCTCGCAATTAATGTAGGCCTGCCTAAGCCACTGCCTGGTCAGAAGCATGAAGTGTTGAGTGGTATCGTGAAACATCCTGTCTCTTCCCCGGTATTCCTGTCATTCACCGGAATGACTGGGGATGCCCAGGCAGATATGGTGCATCATGGTGGTCCTGATAAAGCTGTTTGTGTATATGATTACAGCCGTTATGCGGCGCTTGAGCAGTTGATGGATCGCAAGCTGAATTGGGGAGCTTTCGGAGAGAATCTGACCGTTACAGGCTGTACGGAAGAAGAGGTGCGCATTGGTGACGTATTTGAATTAGGAGATGCGCAGGTACAAGTCAGCCAGCCGAGACAGCCATGCTTCAAGCTGAGTGCACGATATGATTATAAAGAGCTGCCTTTGTATTTTCAGGAAAGTGGACATACTGGCTTTTATTTTCGAGTGCTGAAAGAAGGGGAAGTTGGTCCTGCGTCAAGTTTCAGAAAAGTTCGTACAAATGCTGCATACATGACGATCCTTGAAGCTAACCGGATCATGCATCAAGGGAAGCAGGATGCGGAAGGCATGCGGGCTCTCTTGGCTATTCCTGTGCTTTCGGATAGCTGGAGACAGACTTTGCTGAAGCGGCTAAACAAGCTTGAGCATAACTGAGCTGTATCACAGAGCCTCATTCATATTCATTGGGGCATTCGAGTTTCTTTATTTTAAACCAACGTGGGAGTGAGGAACTAACATGACAGTTTTAGGTGCGATTGAAGCAGGAGGAACCAAATTTGTATGTGGTATCGGGACAGAAAATGGAGAGGTACTGGAACGAGTAAGCTTCCCTACGACCACACCGGAAGAAACGATGGCCCACGTCATCTCTTTCTTTGAAGGCAAAGGCATTGAAGCGCTCGGTGTAGGTTCATTCGGTCCGATTGATCCCATTGAAGGAAGTCCAACCTATGGTTACATCACAACAACACCGAAGCCGCATTGGGGACAATACAATATGATGGGCAAACTCAAAGAACACTTTGATGTCCCCATGACGTTTGACACCGATGTAAACGGAGCTGCTCTGGGTGAAGCTACTTGGGGAGCTGCGCAGGGACTGGATAGCTGTCTGTATATAACGGTAGGTACAGGCATTGGTGCAGGAGCCGTTGTTGGCGGGAAAATGGTGCATGGATTGTCACATCCCGAGATGGGGCATATCATCGTACGAAGACATCCGGAAGATGAATATGCAGGATTTTGCCCATATCACGGGGACTGCCTGGAAGGTCTCGCAGCAGGGCCAGCCATTAACAAACGCTGGAAACAACCAGCTTATGAATTGCCGGCAGACCACAAGGCTTGGGAGATCGAAGCACATTATCTTGCACATGCTCTGATGCATTATGTGTTGATTCTTTCGCCTCAGAAAATTGTAATGGGCGGAGGCGTGATGAAGCAGGAGCACCTGTTCCCGATGGTTCGCAGCAAACTGCAGGAATTGCTCGGAGGTTATGTGCAGCATCCGTCACTTCACACTGGAATGGATGAGTATATTGTTTCACCAGGTTTGGGAGATAATGCTGGCTTGTGCGGTTCACTGGCACTGGCGAAATTAGCCTTGGCGAAATAAACCGTTCAGGGATTGACGAATTTTACCAGTGTGTTATGATATAGCCAACAGTATAGTACGGTTAATGAGGAAGCACCTCTCTTGCAACGATTTTGCAGGAGGGGTGCTTTTTTGTGCTGTCTGGAAACAGAGAGTGCTTTTCTTAATCGGACAGGCTGTAACATCCAAAGGAGGGAACAAACAATGGAAGTTATCTTCATGAACAAATTATCCAGAGTGTCAGATCAGAATGAGGAGATTGCCCAGTTATGGATTGGCGAGGAGGAGTATACCTGGCATTTGGGATGGAGCCAATATGAAGCAGGTGATCGGGAAGATACGATCTGGTATGAAGGAACATCGTGGGAAGAGCTGCTACACATTTATCGTCATCAACTTGCCATGCGAATGAGCGAAGGGTATCGTCCACTGCTGCATGGATTGTACCACGAAAATGAGGATTTGAAGCTGCGTAGTTATGCGGGCCAGCGCCTGCATTGTTTTAGTGAATTATACGGAAATGAGCAATTGTATGAGGAACTGTGCGCATGGCGCAGGCAAAAAGCGGCTTCGGACCGAAAAGCTCCTTATTTTGTAGCGACGAATCGTTTACTACGGTTAATCAGTGCCTTTATTCCACATACGATGGACGAACTAATGCAGCTGCCAGGTGTTGGCGAGAGCAAAGCAACGGAATATGGGCTGGAATGGCTGGAAATGACGAGTGGGATCGAGCGATTGAGATCTTTCCCGTTAGACTGGGTGTATACAGTGTTGAAAGAAGAAGAGTACGAAAGCTGGCTATACAAGCAGAAAGAGCAGAAATACAAGCAGGAACTGGATAAATTCATCACGCGTAAACATGTGCTGGAAGGAATGAAGGCAGGACATACCTTGGAAACGATTGTGACTAAGTCGGGATTATCCCGGCGGGAATTAATCGAACTTTTGGAAACGCTGGATCTGGAGGGATATGACACGGATTCTTTGCTGGATGTAGAACTGTCCGTAATGCCTGAGACTGAACAAGAGGCAGTATGGAATGCCTATGAGGAGTTGGGAGATATGTTTTTAAAGCCTGTCTTACATAAAGTTTATGGGGGAGAGCGCCCAGAAGGAGGAAGTTTGGAGCAAGTGTACGAGCGGTTACGTATGATTCGCATTCGTTTCCGCAGACATGCCGAAACTGAGCGCAATGCAGGTTAGTTAAAAAGCGTTCAAAAGCAAAAGATATCAAAAAGACGAAGTCGTCCCGAGAAGGATCGCTTCGTCTTATTCATTCGTGTGATGGTATGATATTGCGCATGTAATGATCGTTTCAGATCCAGTCTTTTTTGCGGAAAATGAAAAACATGGTTAGACCTAATGTGACCATCAAGCCAATAACCGCATAATAACTATATTTCCAGTGCAATTCAGGCATGTTATCAAAGTTCATTCCGTATATTCCGGTAATCACGGTCAACGGCATGAACACCGTGGTGATGGCGGTAAACACCCGCATGATCTCATTGGCCCGGTTTGCAATACTGGACTGATAGGCTTCTCGCAAGTTGCCCATCAGATCGCGGTATGTTTCGAACGTTTCCGATATTTTTACGGCGTTCTCATAGATGTCACTGAAGTATTTCTGCAACTGATCATCAATGAGACGCAGATCTTTTTTGTTGAGTGTGTTGATGACCTCTTTTTGAGGACCCAGCACCTTTTTAAGCCACAAGATTTCGCTTCGCAGACCAATAATCTCATTCAGGTGTGACTTTTTGGTATGCATCAGGATGTCTTCCTCAAGCTTCTCAATTCGTGCTTCAATTCGATCTCCAACGGTAAAGTAATTATCTACGATCAAGTCAACCAGCAGGTAAAGCAGGCGATCAGGGCTGCTGATCTCCTGTTCCCAGAGAATAGGCTTCAATGTACGTAATTCACTGATCTTTTGTTTGGTAACCGTGATGATAAAATGTCTGCCGAGAAAGAGATTGAGTGCTCTCAGGAAAATTTCTTCATCATCAAAACGAATACTATTAATAACGATAAAATAATGGTTCTCATAAATTTCAATCTTCGGACGCTGCTCCTCATCACTCAAGCAGTCCTCCACAGCCAGATCATGCATGGAAAAGAGCGGCTGAAGTACAGCCAGATCGTCCACGTCCGCATCAATCCAGTAAAATCCTTCCGCTGGTGGAGTCAGCGCTTGCTGAATGTCATCCACCGGGATAAATACACCATTGTTAACCAACCGGATTTTCATGTTATCTACTCCTTCTGCACCCGCCATTTTGGCGGATTTCATCATTAATATGGGCGCAAAAGAACAGATCAGCCGGTCGGCAGCGGAGCCTGGTAATCAGGGCTGTACTGCGTTCATCAATCTATAATCAAACGGAAGAAACGTCCCGTTGCCRACATGCTGATGTCAATTCTCTATGCAGTTGTTCGGAATTCGACTGCCAGTTGGGCCTCGGGTCGCCATCCATTTAATATGTCACCTCTCACATAAGGACTTATAAACACTTGTATAGTATACCGCTGGTCCAGAGTGCTTTCAAGCGCAAAAATGTGTCTATTTAGCGCTCTGAGGCAGTGTATGACAACAGAGGATGAACGGTTCCCAGTGTATACTCAAATCAAACAACTGGTTCTTGACGTGAGGGCGGTAATGTTTTAAAGTAAAAGTTAATATATTTGAATTATAATTGAATACAGCGAAATCTTATCAAGAGTAGGTGGAGGGACCAGCCCGATGAAACCCGGCAACCGGCGAAACAACGCACGGTGCTAATTCTTGCAGCGACCAAGTACCCCTGAGGTGCTGTTGTAACTGAGAGATGAGAGAGGCGCATATCTGTTTACATATGACCTTTCTCGGAATCCGAGAGAGGTCTTTGTCATATACAGAGCTTCTCAGGAAATGATTTTCGCACCCAATGCGATCTATGAAAAAGGAGGAGTCGACTCACCATGCCAATTAAAATTCCGGATACACTGCCAGCAAAAGAAGTGCTTGAAGGGGAGAATATTTTCGTTATGGACGAATCATCTGCGTACAAGCAGGATATTCGTCCGCTTCGTATAGCCATACTCAATCTGATGCCTACGAAGGAGACGACCGAAACGCAATTGCTGCGTCTGGTGGGTAACACACCCATTCAAGTTGATGTTGTGCTGGTGCATCCCAAATCTCACACATCCAAGAACACGTCACAAGAATATTTAGACTTGTTTTACAAAACATTTGACGAGATCCAGCACCGCCGTTTTGACGGCATGATCATTACGGGTGCACCGGTTGAACAAATGGATTTCGAGGATGTGAATTATTGGGAAGAGATTCAGGAAATCTTTGAGTGGACCAAAACCAATGTAACCTCGACAATGCATATATGTTGGGCCTCACAGGCAGGTTTATACCACCATTTTGATGTACCCAAAGTTCCGCTGGATGAAAAGTGTTTTGGCGTATTCCCACATACAATCAACAAACCTCATGTTCCTTTGCTCCGCGGATTTGATGAAGTTTTCAACGTTCCACACTCCCGTCACACAGAGGTAAGGCGAGAGGATATCGAGAAAAACGATAAGCTGGAGATCTTGGCTGAATCGGAAGAAGCTGGCGTATTCCTGGTTGCAACCAAAGACGGGAAGCAAATTTTTGCTACAGGACATGCCGAGTATGATCCATTTTCATTAAAGTGGGAATATGATCGTGATGTTGCCAAGGGATTGGATATCGCGCTACCGAAGTATTACTATCCTAAAGATGATCCATCCCGTATACCTCCGGCAACATGGCGTGCACACGCTAACTTATTATTCTCTAATTGGCTCAATTACTATGTGTATCAGGAAACGCCTTACGATATTGGCCCGCAAATCTAATCGAGATTACAGGAGGATACAGTAATGGAAGATAACAAGTTGAAAATGGAAAGCCGTCTAGCTCAAATTGGGTCCATCAATGAACCGGTAACAGGTGCTGTTAACTTTCCGATCTATCAATCCACTGCGTTTCGTCACCCGAAGCTGGGACAAAGCACGGGGTTTGATTACATCCGTACGACGAATCCAACACGGAAAGTGCTTGAAGAAGCAGCAGCGGTGCTTGAGTCCGGAGATGCAGGTTTTGCCTGTAGTTCAGGTATGGCAGCATTGCAAACGATCTTTGCTTTGTTCAGTCAAGGGGATCACCTGATTGTTTCTCTTGACCTGTATGGTGGTACTTATCGTCTGCTGGAACGGATTTTGTCCCGGTTCGGTATATCGGCAAGTTATGTGGATACTAATGATCTTGCAGCACTGGAGAACATCCGTCAGCCGAATACCAAGGCAGTGTTTATCGAGACGCCAACCAACCCGCTTATGATGATTACGGACATACAAGCCGTTGCTTCCTGGGCGAAAACGCACAACCTGTTGACCATTGTGGACAATACGCTTCTAACGCCTTTCTTCCAACGTCCGATTGAACTTGGAGCCGATATCATCATTCATAGTGCGACCAAATATCTGGGTGGACATAATGATGTGCTCGCTGGATTAATTATTACCAAAGGTGAAAAATTGTCTGAAGAGATGGCATTCCTGCATAACTCCATTGGAGCCGTGTTATCGCCGAGTGATTCCTACCAATTAATGAAAGGCATGAAAACGCTGGCTCTACGCATGGAACGTCATGAGTATAATGCACTTACCATTGCAAAATTTCTGTTGGAACATCCGGCGGTTGCCGAGGTATTTCACCCGGGGTTGTCCGATCATCCTGGATATGAGATCCAGCAGAAGCAATCCTCCGGGAATACAGGTATTTTCTCTTTCAAAGTGAAGGATGCACGCTATGTGGAGCCATTGCTGCGCCATATCGAGTTAATTGCATTTGCTGAAAGCCTCGGAGGGGTAGAGTCACTCATGACCTATCCAGCAGTGCAAACTCACGCGGATATTCCACTTGAGATTCGTGACGCGGTTGGAGTGGATGATCGCCTTCTCCGATTCTCGGTAGGCATCGAACACGCGGAAGATTTGATTGCGGATCTGAATCATGCACTACTGACAGCACAACAGGAAGTTGAAGGGGGCGTAACCTCATGAGCGAGACCAACAACCATAAATCCAATTCACCCGAACTGAAGTTTGATACCAAGCTGCTTCATTTTGGGGATGAGATTGATAAAACGACAGGTGCTTCCAGCGTGCCGATTTATCAGGCGTCTACTTTCCATCACTTTGATATCTTCAATCCACCGCAACATGATTACAGCCGTTCAGGTAATCCTACCCGTCAGGCACTTGAAGATTATATTGCGCTTCTTGAAGGCGGGGTACGCGGATTTGCGTATTCATCAGGAATGTCCGCAATATCCAGTGTGTTCATGATGTTCTCGGCAGGGGATCACGTGATTGTAACAGAGGATGTTTACGGAGGAACGTATCGACTGCTGACAACTATACTAAGTCGGATGCAGATTGAGACTACTTTTGTCGACATGACCGACATAGAACAAGTCAAAGCAGCACTTAAACCTAATACCAAGGCTGTATATATGGAGACACCTTCCAACCCGACCTTGAAAATTACGGATATTGCCGCTGTGACGTCCTGGTCCAAGCAGCAGGATCTGATTACGATTTTGGATAACACATTTATGACACCGTACTATCAGCGTCCCATTGAGCTTGGCGTAGATATTGTTGTACATAGTGCTACGAAGTTTCTAGGCGGTCACAGCGATGTACTGGCAGGTCTGGCTGTTGCACGTACAGACGAACTGGGCAGACAGCTGAAACAGCTGCAAAATGGGTTAGGTACCGTTCTCGGAGCTCAGGAATCTTGGCTTCTGATGCGCGGGATGAAGACACTTGGTGCGCGTATGGCTCACAGTGAACAGAGTACAGCCAAGCTGGCTGCATGGCTGAACGAGCGTCAGGATATCACAGCTGTGTATTACCCTGGACTTGCGGATCATCCGGGTCGTGAAGCGCATGAGCGCCAGTCTACTGGCTACGGAGCAGTCGTATCGTTTGACGTAGGTTCAGGTGATCGTGCAAAAGCTGTTTTGAATCAGGTGAAACTGCCGATTGTTGCTGTAAGTTTGGGAGCAGTTGAAAGTATTCTTTCGTACCCTACGATGATGTCTCATGCGGCTATGCCTGCTGAGGTTCGACATGAGCGCGGGATTACCGATGGTCTGCTTCGTTTCTCAGTTGGGCTTGAAGACATTGATGATTTGATTGCTGATCTCGAGCAAGCGTTGCAGGCCACACAATAAGTTGAAATTATATGGTTTATAAATGATTTTATATGTCAAAATTTTAACTCATTTTTTAAGCACCTTTTCATAAGGTGCTTTTTTTCACATGTAACCTGTGTTACGATATGTGGAGTACAGAAATGCGATGTTACAGCCACGACTTGCTTTTTGCTAACAAGCCGGGAGTGATCTTCGTATTATTTTCTCTTTACGAGGGAGGCTTTTTACGATGAGTACGGTAGACCGTATCTTAGATAAAGCCCTTCGGGGCGAACGTTTAGACTTGGAAGACACGATTCAGTTATTTGAATCAGATGAAGTGGACAAAATCGGGGCAGCTGCCAATGTGGTTATGAAACGTATGCACCCTGAACCATACAGAACATTTGTCATTGGGCGTAACGTCAACTACACGAATGTGTGCGACGTATACTGCCGTTTTTGTGCTTTTTACCGTAGACCTGGGTCAGAAGAAGGGTATGTTTTGCCCGATGAAGTGATTTTCCAGAAAATTAAGGAAACAGAAGATGTCAACGGAACCGAGATTTTGATGCAGGGTGGAACGAACCCAAATCTGCCTTTCAGTTATTATACGGACTTGTTGAAAGCGATCAAGGAGCGTTTCCCGAATATTACGATGCACTCCTTCTCGCCAGCTGAGATTATGAAAATGGTTGAAGTATCCGATGGTCTTACGCTAGAAGAGGTTGTACGTGCCATTCATGAGGCTGGACTGGATTCCTTGCCTGGTGGTGGAGCTGAGATTCTTGATGACCGTACACGCCGCAAAATCAGCCGTCTGAAAGGTTCATGGCGCGACTGGATGGATGTAATGCAGACGGCTCACCGAATCGGTATGAATACAACCGCTACAATGGTTATTGGTCTAGGTGAATCCATGGAAGAGCGTGCGCTGCATCTGATGCGTGTACGTGAAGCACAGGATGAGTGTATCGCGAATAAGTATGATTCTGAAGGCTTCCTCGCTTTTATTCCTTGGACATTCCAGCCGGACAATACAAACCTTAAGCTGGAGCGTCAAACACCAGAGGAGTACCTGAAAACGGTAGCGATCAGTCGTCTAGTTCTGGATAATATCAAAAACATTCAATCTTCCTGGGTTACAATGGGACCTGAAATTGGCAAGAAATCGCTCGAATTCGGTTGTAATGACTTCGGCAGCACCATGATTGAAGAGAACGTTGTGTCCTCTGCGGGAGCAACGTACAAAGTAAATATTGAATCTATCCTTCGTCTGATTCGGGAGTCCGGTTACATTCCGGCACAGCGTAATACCCGTTATGATATTTTGCGCATGTTTGATGAGGAAGGTATTGTGCCTAAAGATTTCGTCATGCAGAATTAATATTTACATTTATAGCTATTATGAGTTTGTATTCGAATACCATCATGTTAGATGAATAGTAACTCGTTCCGCAGCATTAGGGATAAAGCAGGTCAAACCTGTTTTGTCCCTTTTTGTCGTGCGTATACAGTACAGTTACACGTTATCTTGTTACGGTGTCAACCGTAGTTAAGCAGTTTGTTGTCCTTTTACCAAGGAACAGAGATCATCAAACAGTATATATTACGCATTTAACGATATGTTATATTGATTTTTAACTGATACAATGGAGGGACAGTTGTGTAGTCAAACCTGCTGGGAGGAACGAATCGATGAAAACAAGAAAACTTGGAAAGACAGCAATAGACGTACCTGTTTTAAGTTTCGGCGCATCTTCACTGGGTTCTGTGTTTCGTGATATTGACCGAGACGAAGGCATTCGCACCGTTCATGCGGCCATAGATGCAGGCATGAATTATATAGACGTTTCGCCTTATTACGGATTAACCAAGGCGGAAACAGTACTGGGTGAAGCGATCCGAAGTTTGCCGCGCAGCTCTTATACGTTATCTACCAAAGCCGGACGTTATGGTGAAAACGAGTTTGATTTTTCACGCAAGCGTATTCTGGATAGTGTACAAGAGAGTATGACTAGGTTGCATACGGACTATCTTGATATTTTATTTTTGCATGATATTGAGTTCGTGGCTCCTGAAATTATCATTGAGGAAGCTTTTCCGACGTTGTTAGAACTGAAAGAGCAGGGCGTGATTCGTTATGCCGGAATATGTGGGTTGCCACTGCCTTTGTTTGAAAAAATGCTGCCGCAACTGGATGCGGATGCGATTATCTCCTACTGTCATTATGCTTTAAATGATACGTCGTTGGTATCGCTCTTGCCATTGCTGGAGGAAAAAGGGGTTGGACTTGTAAACGCTTCCCCGCTCTCGATGGGACTGTTAAGTACACGCGGGACGCCGGGCTGGCATCCAGCAGGTGACCGGGTGAAAGAGCTTTGCTTGAAAGCTGCACGTTTCTGTGAGGAACAAGGCAGTAATATTGCGAAGCTGGCTGTTCAATTTTCCACAGCGAATGAACAGATCCCGACAACACTCGTAAGCAGTGCAAGCCAGCAAAACATTGTCAACAACGCGGCCTGGGTTGAAGAGCCTTTAGATGAGCAGCTTCTAGAAGAGGTGCTACGTATTCTGGCTCCATTAAATAATGAAACTTGGCCGAGTGGTCGTGCTGAATATAACGTGTAGATGAGTACAACGTCGAATGGATCTGAGGGGGAACAGTGATGAGAGCTATCGTATGTGAAGAAATTGATCGTTTGGTGCTGAAGGAATTGCCAGAGCCCGAAAGAGGTGAGGGAGAAGCACTGGTCGCTATTCAGCGGATTGGTATTTGCGGTACGGATCTGCACGCGTACAGAGGCAATCAGCCTTTTTTTACGTATCCTCGTGTACTTGGTCATGAACTTGCAGGCATCATTGAAGAGATTGGACCGAATGAGGCTGGTTTACAGCCAGGGGATCAGGTAAGCATTATTCCTTATCTGCATTGCGGGCACTGCATTGCTTGTCGTTCAGATAAGACAAACTGCTGTGCATCCATGCAGGTTATGGGCGTACATGTGGACGGAGGTATGAGAGAACGGATCACAGTACCTGTCTCTCATCTGCTGAAAGCGGAGGGATTAACACTGGACGAGACAGCTATGGTTGAGCCGCTTAGCATTGGGGCTCATGCCGTACGTAGAGCTGCACTTCAACCAGGGGAGCGTGTCGTTGTTATTGGAGCCGGACCTATAGGACTTGGGGTAATGGCTTTTGCCAAAGAAGCAGGCGCATATGTCATTGCGGTGGATCGTAATCTGGACAGGCTGGAATTGAGCAGAACGTGGGCTGGGGTAGATGAGACTGTGCAGGCAGACGAACAAGCTCTGCAGCGAGTATCCGAGATCACTGGCGGTGATTATGCAACGGCTGTATTTGATGCGACAGGTAATGTGCATTCCATGAATGGGGCTATTCCGTATGTGGCGCACGGTGGACAGTTGATTTTTGTTGGGCTGGTGAAGGCGGATATTACGTTCCATGACCCGGAATTTCATAAGCGTGAGATGAGTATGTTGGGTAGCCGGAATGCAACGCGTGAAGATTTTGAACAGGTGTTATCGACGTTGCGTGACAAAAAGTTAAGCATGGACGGTTATATCACACATCGAGCACCATTTGATGAACTGCCAACTGCAATGGACAAATGGCTGTTACCAGAATCACAAGTGGTTAAAGCCATTGTAGACTTATAATAATTGTGGCTTAATTGAAGAAACGCTCTCTTCCGAGGCGATGAGCAAATGGAATTCAATCCATTGGTTCATCGGGGATGAGAGCGTTTTGTATTTGTTGAGCTAGTTATTTTTATTTTTCTGGATTCGATACAATACCTGCATGGGGATCAATATGCCGAACAATGGATTTCAACCAGATCATCTCCAGGAAGTGTACTTCGTAATAAAGCGTCCCTGGAATCTGTCCAATCCAGCCCTCTGTCCCAGCGATTGGGGGAAGCTCAATTTCAGGACTGAGCCTTTCTGGTTCCCTTCGCAGGCGATTGCGTACAGCTTTTTCAACTTGAGCGCTTTGTGTGGTCAGAATGCATATTTTGCGTTTGGGGGAAAATCCCCGAAATGCAAGGTAAACCATTTCATAGGCGATCAGATAAGCGATAACAGAATACATGGCCTGATCCCAGCCAAAAACAACACCAGCAGCTGTGAGAATGACCAAGTTAAGCAGCATGATTATTTTTTCGATAAGCATCCGTTTCCCGCTAAAAACACGTTCAGGTGGCCGGGAGGACGGATCACCGATTTCCAGCGTATCCAGTGTCCCTCCATACCGAACAACTAGCCCGATTCCGAGCCCCAGGCATAACCCGCCAAACATGGCAGCAGCCAAAGGGTGCTCGACGAGCGGCGGCATGGGATGTAGCACGATGGCACCGATCGAAAAGACAACCAAACCCAGAACAGTAACCAGTACAAACTTCTTCTTCACGATCTTGTAGGACAGAAATATAAACGGAACATTGAATAAGAACAAGAACAGGCCGATTCGAAGCTCAGTCCAGTGTGCAAAAAGGGAAGAAATTCCCGTTATGCCGCCAATAATAATTTTATTGGGGTGTAGAAACAACTCAAGTCCAACGGAGGCCAATATTCCGCCAATGATGACCAGAAACAGATTCAACCAGGAGCGGGATGGCGATATGCTGCTCTTAGCAGTGCGTGGCACCGGATTAGCCGATATCAGAGGTGTTTTCACAGGTCATCCTCCTTCAGTGCGGCTTCGAGCCATTCTCCCTGGGTTCTTCACAGAAAGTTCGGCGTGCAGCCGCTCAGTTGCTTGATATGATCATAGGTCTGCTCAGCACAGACATCTCACTTATCCTTCTTTCTGCAGAACTTTAGGTTCCTCTTTTTTCTTGCGAGGATCTTTGAACTTGAATATTTTATCCAAAATACGGAATACGTGTTTGGACTCTTTGGTGAGCAATGGTCCAAGAATAGCCAGAATTAATACATACAACGCGGCAAACGGTTGGAGTAATGGTAACAGCCCACCAGCCTTACCCATGTTAGCCATAATAATTGAGAATTCACCACGAGATACAATGGTTAACCCGATATTCGCGGAAGCTTTTGGTGAAAGTCCTGCACTTCGTCCAGCTAACATACCCGCAAGGAAGTTACCAAACAGTGTGATAACGACAGCGATCAACGCAAGCCAGACTGCCTCACCGCCAAGGGACAACGGATCAATAGACAGACCAAAGCTAAAGAAAAAGATAGCCCCAAAGAAATCACGGAACGGAAGAATCAGGTGTTCAATACGTTTAGCATGCTCCGTTTCCGCCAGTACAAGACCAACCAGCAAAGCGCCGATTGCTTCAGCAACGTGGATTGTTTCAGAGAAGCCGGCTACAAGGAACAGTGCCCCGAAAACAACAAGTGAGAATAATTCATTGGAACGAATTTTGAGCAGTTTATTCAATAATGGTGTCGCTTTGCGACCGATAATGATAACGACAAGCATGAAGCCCAGAGCAATCAGAGCGGACATGATCACGCCTCCGATAGAGGAGGAATCACTGAGTACAAGTCCGGAAAGGATGGAGATATATACGGCGAGGAATACGTCCTCGAACATAATAATACCCAAAATCATCTCGGTTTCCGGATTAGCCGTTCGTTTCAAATCAACGAGTACCTTGGCTACGATGGCACTGGAAGAGATTGTTGTAATCCCTGCAACGATGAGTGCTTCAGCTGGCGGGAAATCGGCTGCAAATCCGAAGGCAAGACCTAATGTAAAGTTAATCCCGATGTAGATCGAGCCGCCAACAACGATGGAACGACCGGACTTGACCAAACGGCCTACTGAGAACTCTAACCCCAGATAGAAGAGCAGGAACAGAATACCGATCCGACCCATAAAATTGATGAACGGCTGACTTTCGATAAATCGGAAATCCAGATGCCAGATTTGCATGGCATGTGGTCCCACGGCCATCCCGATCAAAATATAGAACGGAACCACCGAAAATCTTAGTTTTGCGGATAAAAGGCCGGCTGCTGCAATCAGCACGAGTGCCAGACCCACTTCAAAAATCAAATGATCCATCGAATTACCCCCTTCCTGTCAGGAGGAGGGACTTGAAAAGCTTTTGCTGGTTGCGTTCGCCAACGGCGACTACTGTAGATTCTGAGCTAATCACAACCTCCGGACCTGGGCTGATGTGTTTTTTATGATTTTTCTCCACAACGGCAATAACCGTTGCGCCAGAGTTTTGACGTACATTCAACTCACCAATGGATTTGCCAATGCATCCGAAGGATGCTTCGATTTTGTACCATTCGATAATCAGATCGTCAAAGGTAACTTCTATATTTTCAAGCTGCTTCGGTTTGTAAGTCAGTCCGCCAACGATCGCGGCAATCTGTCTGGCTTCATTATCGTCAAGTGTAATCATGGAGATGCTTTGATCTGGATCATCATATTCAAAATGGTACATTTCACGGCGGCCATCGTCGTGAATAATAATGACGATTTTATCACCGCTGCTTGTTTCAATTTGGAATTTTTTGCCGATTCCCGGCAAGTCTGTTTCGCGTACATCCATGGATAGTATGCCTCCTTAGTAATTGAGGCTGGCCATAGAAGGTGGGCTTATCTTCCCGTAATCAAGTCATCTGCTGCTCAGGGTGGAACATCAAATGGTGCGGGGAAACAGAGCCAGTAATTCCTGACACAGCCGAATATATAATGTGAAATAAAAATTAATTTGCAAAAAAAGTGAAACAAAGAACACTTCAATAAATAGTGGTTCATACCATGTCTCAAAACTAACGTTTCATAAAGGGTTGTAGGTTATGCATGAGAACACCGTCTTCATTAAAGAGGCGGTTCCATGCGCAGGCAGCCAGACGAATACGGCAAACAGGCTCTTATCGAGCGTAGGCGTATTTCGGTGCCATCGGAGAGAGGGATAAATACATACTGGTAAACTTAATAGGCAACAGAAACAATCTGCGCTTGAACAGACAATACCACGGTTTAAAAGACAGACCTGCTGTAGGAATTCGCAGCACGATTAACAATGCGAGGACAAGAAATACAGGCTTGGTTTGCTTCATTGCAGCCAGCTTAGACATTACTTGCGGATGTTTGCGAATGACAGGTTTCTGCTTAGACTCGGGTATTTGAGACAGTACTTCAAGCCCTTCTTTATTCGAAGTGGCATCGACGGATACACCAACGGCAGACTCTGTCTGCATTGGAATCGGGAAGCACAGCGCCTGAAAGACACACAAGATGATGATAATCATGTGATGGAGCAGTCTAGGTTGTTGTCTCATGGTTGGCTTCCCCCCTTCCGTCAAGATACTGTTATAAAAATAATAACACATTTTTGCTTGATCTCCAAACCATTCATTCAGAGTTCACCAAACCTTCATTATGAATTTTGCAAAAGATTCTATTGCAGTCTTCCAAATCGTTCATTGAATTATCCTGCAAACCTCTCATTCAATTGTCATCCAAATCTTTTCTGTAGTACTGAGAAATCATGACACTCTTTCCATCAACAGCTTCGTATATCCCTTTGGGCCTTGCCATATACTTTGAAGAGAAGGAAAGGAGTGATTCTTATGGAACTGTTTGCAGTATGGACCGATGTGTCCGGGCAGGATGAAGCAGATCATTTTCACCAATGCATCAAGGAAAAAATCAAAGGTTTACATATAAGCAAAAGAGGCTTCCGGCTCACCTTCAAACATCAGGATGGGAGAGCAGTCTGGATGTGCAGAGGAAATGAGAATCACGAGGAATTCCAGCAATGGCTCCCGCGTATCAGTGAATTGCTCTCCTTGGGTATAGCCGATTTTATTATGGAGACCCAAGAACGTAACATGGTAGAAAATATCATTGCCAAAACATGTTCTGTAATGGATGAGCACGAAGTCGAAAAAGTTCACCGAATCTGTATGCCTCTGCTTATGAATAGTGAATTGGATCAACCAGGTCTGCGTGAACGCCGCCGTGCAACATTAGCCAAAGGTTTAAGGCAGGATCTGGAGGATATTCATTTTTTTCATCTCGAAGGTATTATGAATTTCCGAATCCGTTCTTATAAACAGGAATTACAGGAACTGGTGGAATATGCACTCGATGAATTCTGGATGGATCGTCAGTATGAAGAGTTCATGGGGTTGCTGAAGTACTTTGTATTTTTTCAGGAGGCGAAGGTTCCCTTGATCCATCTGATTCACAAAGGCAAACATGAATTTCAGGTGCTTGATGAAGGACTTAATCTGCTGCCGGTTCAGAAGGATGAGCAAGTTGTCGTGGAGATGCCGGGACTTGAACTGGAGATGGATATTGAAGACATGATCGTAAGTACGCTTATTTCAATATCACCTGAAAAAGTAATGCTTCATACCAGTACACCAGAGTTGCCCATCATCTCGACCATATGTCAGATTTTCGAAGATAAGGTGCAGATATGCCATCAATGTCCTGAATGCGAAGTACTCCGTTCTGGATTGCTGACAAGTCTTGACGCGGGCGATCTGGGCAATTATAATAACTGTTGATCCGTGATTATATGCTGATGAGTATTGAGGGTATGTTCACGGGAAATGTTTTAACAGGATCAACTGAGAATCAAAAGCGTTGACAAAGACACGAGCCACACGTTAGATCGGTGCAGAGAGAGGAACCTGGGCTGAAATTTCCTCCGGATATCACGTATGGTTTACCCCTTTGGAGCTGCAATTTTGAAAATAAAACCGGTCTATCCACCATTTTTCCGAAAAATGATTGGCGGTTTTGTGAGTAAGGATTTGCCGGGTCATGCCCGTTACCGTCATGCCAATGAGGGCTGTATTCCTGTTCACCAGGAACAACAAGCYGAATTAGGGTGGAACCACGAGTATAACACTCGTCCCTTTACCGGGACGGGTGTTTTTTGCGTTTTTTGCGCTTTTCCTCTAAGGGAGCGGAAATGCGTAATAGATGATCAGTCCATGCAAGGAAATGAAAATGGATGATGTTTATTTTACAGGAGGAATGAGACAAATGGCAGTAAACATTAAACTACCGGATGGTTCTGTACGTGAGTACGCAGATGGAAGCAGTATTGAGGATGTTGCCGCTTCGATTAGCAGCGGGCTTCGCAAAAATGCTGCAGCAGGTAAACTGGATGGCATCGTGGTTGATCTATCCACTCCAATTCATGAAGGGGCTTTGGTCGAGATCGTAACACTTGATTCCCCGGAAGGTCTTGAAGTGATGCGTCACAGTACAGCTCACTTGCTGGCTCAGGCGGTAAAACGTCTTTACGGTAATAAAGAAGTGCATCTGGGCGTAGGGCCAGTCATTGAGGATGGTTTCTACTATGACATGGATCTGGAACATCCTCTTAACCCGGAAGATTTGCAAAAGATTGAGAAAGAAATGGAACGCATCGTCAATGAAAATCTGCCTATTGTGCGCAAGGAAGTTAGCCGTGCGGAAGCGATCAACATTTTCAATGAAGTCGGCGACCCATACAAATTGGAGTTAATCAATGCTTTACCGGAAGATAGCGTAATTACAATCTATGAGCAAGGCGAATTTTTCGACTTGTGCCGTGGACCACACGTTCCGTCTACAAGCAAAATTAAAGTGTTCAAACTGATGAACGTAGCGGGTGCATACTGGCGCGGAGACAGCAAGAACAAAATGTTGCAACGTGTATACGGTACAGCTTTTGTAAAAAAAGCACAGCTGGACGAGCATCTGCACTTCCTGGAGGAAGCGCGCAAGCGTGACCACCGTAAACTGGGTAAAGAACTCGAAATGTTCACATTCTCGCAACTCGTGGGTCAAGGTCTGCCGATCTGGTTGCCTAACGGTGCGAAATTGCGTCGTACACTGGAACGTTACATCGTAGATCTGGAAGAAAGCCTTGGTTATCAGCACGTATACACTCCGGTTCTGGGGAATGTAGAGCTGTACAAAACTTCTGGTCACTGGGAGCACTACCAAGAAGATATGTTCCCGAAAATGATTATGGATAACGAAGAACTGGTTCTTCGTCCGATGAACTGTCCTCACCATATGATGGTGTATAAATCCTATATGCACAGCTACCGTGATCTGCCGATCCGTATCGCTGAACTGGGCATGATGCATCGCTATGAAATGTCTGGTGCTTTGACAGGTCTGCACCGTGTACGTGCGATGACACTGAATGATTCTCATATCTTTGCACGCCCGGATCAAATCAAAGAAGAGTTTGCTCGTGTTATCGAACTGATTCAAACGGTATATAAAGACTTTGGCATAAATGAATATCGTTTCCGTCTGTCCTACCGTGATCCACAAGACACCGAGAAATACTTCCAAAACGATGAGATGTGGGAAATGTCCCAGCGCATGCTGCGTGAAGTTGTGGAAGAACTTGATCTCCCGTTCTATGAAGCTGAAGGTGAAGCGGCATTCTACGGTCCGAAGCTGGACGTTCAGATCAAAACAGCACTGGGCAAAGAAGAAACACTGTCTACCGTACAACTGGACTTCCTGTTGCCTGAGCGCTTTGAGCTTGAATATGTTGGTGATGATGGACAGAAACACCGTCCGGTCGTTATCCACCGCGGCGTAATCAGTACAATGGAGCGTTTCACTGCATTTTTGCTGGAGAACTTTGCAGGTGCATTCCCGCTCTGGCTGTCTCCGGTTCAAGCCAAAGTTATTCCGGTTTCCGGAAACTACGATGAGTATGCGCGTGAAGTAGAAGCAAAGCTGAAACGTGCAGGCATTTCGGCAGAGGCAGATCTGCGTAACGAGAAACTGGGTTACAAAATCCGTGAAGCCCAGTTGGAGAAGATGCCTTATATGTTCGTAGTGGGCGAGAACGAGAAAAATGCTGCATCCGTATCCGTCCGTAAGCGCGGAGAGGGTGATCTGGGCATGAAGCTGGTTGATGAGATTGTTGCTCAGTTGAAAGAAGAAATTGCTTCAAGACAAGTTTAATTTTGAATCGTGTTCTGTAAAATAAATGAAACAAAACCGTCTGAGATCATGGCTGACCCGTGATTTTCAGACGGTTTTTTTATTGTTTGTCTCTCTGTCTATGTTAAGTCAATAGTATAGACAAGGTATAGAATGAATGCTTTTTGGTAACCCTTTGCAAGTGAGGGGGAGGTTATACCATGAAAAAGCATCTTTTAAAATTAAATGAAAACCACAAGTTCATCATCATGTGCTGTTTCGTATTTGCCGGGATTTTGATGAGTTACAATGAGGCTAAAGCCTATATATTTGAAGAAGAAAGCACTGTACTGCACGTTCAGGAATATAAAAGCCAGGATGGAAATGATGTAACCAATACGGGAAAAACCGAGCGGGTAGCTAGGTCGAATCAAGCTAAACCCGACTACACAGACGAGGCTCAATTGACTACGCTTGTATATATGGCTTTCATGTGGTCTCCGCAGCCGATGGTCCTACCCAAACCTGAAATGCCGCAGAAACGGGGAATTGAGTCTGTCGATCCCGCAATGCCAGTACTGGCACCTCGTTCAGAACAAATTCTGGAGACACAGAAAGTTACCGCAACGGGGTACACCGCTGGAATCGAGTCCACAGGCAAAACTCCAAAACATCCACAATACGGTATTACGTATTCAGGGGTAAAGGTTCGCCGGGATAAGGAAACAGTCTCGACCATTGCAGCTGATCCAAAGTTATTTCCGATGGGTTCCGTTTTATATATTCCCGGTTATGGATACGGTATTGTTGCTGATACCGGTTCAGCCATCAAAGGTAATAAGATCGATTTGTATTTTCCAACAACCAAGCAGGTCTATAAAGAATGGGGAAAAAAGGATGTTGAGGTTCAGGTGATCAAGCAGGGTGCTGGAAAATGTACCGAACAGATGCTGGCGGAGTTGTCCAAAGCCATCGATGTCTATAAAACTGTACCGGATTCATGGCTAGACAAAGCCATTTAATGAAATGTTGGAATGTTATGCCTGAATAACAGAAAGGCTCTCTTCACATAATATTGACTGGGGACGAACCCCGCACTGCAGCAAGCAGTGTAAATATGAAGAGAGAGGTGATTCGTTGTGGCAAAGAAATCCCAAGGTTACCAAACGCCAAACGAGAAGTACAATGCAGAGTTTGGACAGGAGAATGGAACAGGCAGCGCGGCTTCTAAAGTGAAGCAATCCGCTCAAAACAAAGTACAAGACAATTTCCAAACACCTGATGAAAAATATAATGCCGAGTTTGGTGTAGAAAACACAGGTCAAACCGGCCGTGCAGGCAAATACCAAAAGTAGTTCGGTGAAAATTAGAGCAACAAATCATGCAATAAAAAAGAAATGATGATTCACACACCCTGGAGCGATTGCTCCGGGGTGTTTTCATATTTCGTTATACAAAATAGTGAAATCTCAAATTTACATAATTATCCTTAGGTCTCAGTCTCAAGACGGAGAGAACTTCAACCTGTCGGCGCTGTTAACGTTGGCATGTCTGAGGTACACTGGATATAGAATAAAGACAAAGGAGACATGTGTGATGAAACGATCTACGCAAGACCGTTGGTGGGTTGGCATACCTCTTATCGCTATCGGTGCATTGATCTTGTTCAGACAATTGGGATATGACATTGATATAGGTTACTTGTTTAGAACTTACTGGCCGGTCTTTTTGATCTGGTGGGGTGTTAAAGGGTTAACAGAAATTCGTCGCAACGGTGGGTATGCTGCGATGGGACCTGTTATTGTGCTTGCTATAGGCGGGTTTTTCCTGGCTCGTAACTTGGGTGTGATTGGTTACTCACTGGGAGAGTTTATCCGTTATCTAGTTCCAATTCTGCTGATCGGTGGAGGATTATATGTACTGATTGGATCAGGACATCGGGATCGGAAACCTGATGGAAATGGAAGCAAAACACCGCCCCCGCCGCCTGAGCAGCCCTATAAGCCGTTGTCCCCTCAAGATTTGGAGATGCCCTCATCATTTGATGAAGAGTTCGAGAAGACATTTGGCAAACCAAAGCAAGAGCAACCCTCGGATAAGCATCAATCCTTTCATTCCGAAGAGGGACCGAATCTGAAAAAAGACAGTGAACAGTTCGGACAGTCCCATAAGAAATACAATTCACATTCGGATGATCAGAAATTTGGAGGCTTTGGCCACGCTAATTCTTACAACTATAAGTATGGATATGAAGAAGGCTATGGCAAAACATTTAATAAATCCACTTTCATTGGTGATTTTCATATGGGCAAAGAAGTGTTTACGCTGAAACCGATGAACATCTCCTCATTTATTGGTGATACCGTTATTGATTTGACCAAGGCGCAGATTCCATATGGAGAGACTAAAATTGTCATTTCACATTTTATTGGTGATGTTAAGTTGTTTATTCCTGAGGATATGGATCTCGGTATTTCATTAACGACTAATTCCTTTATCGGAGATATGAAATTACTGGATCACAAACGAAGCAGTTTCATGGGCAGTGCACAAGAAGAGACTCCACATTATCATGAAGCAGGCAAGAAAGTACGCATTATTGTCAGTGTGTTTATTGGTGACGTCAAAGTGAACAAGGTGGGTTAACACATGATTCGAACGATTCTCAAAGCAAACAAATGGGAACTAATGATGTATTTTGTGTTAACCGGATTGATTACACTCGGTGGATTTTACCTGTTATACGGGGATGTGCTTACAGGGAGTAATCGCAATCGGGCTTGGGCGTATATTGGAGTTGTTATTGTAGGAACCATTGTCACGGGATATATCGCTGCATTACGCCTTCAGCGCAAAATTGATGTCCTGGATCTCAATATGCTGAAAGTGTCTAAAGGCAATCTGTCGGTTAGAATGCCGGAAGCTGATGATGCATCCTTTGGCCGAGTCTATCAGGAATTCAACGTGATGATGGAGTCCATCGAGAAAAAAATGAGGTTGCTCCAGCGGCTTGGCGAGCAGGAAGTGATCGAGAAAGAACAGGCTTCTGAGCGTGCCGTTATCGAAGAACGTAAACGTATGGCAAGGGATCTGCATGATACGGTAAGTCAGCAATTATTCGCAATGCATATGTCTGCTTCGTCTTTGCCACGTTTGCTGGAAATGAATCCTGAGCATGGCCGGAATGTGCTGGATCAGTTAATTCAGATGTCTCATATTGCACAGCGCCAAATGCGTGGATTGATCGCCCAGCTCAGACCTGTAGAATTGGAAGGACGCGACTTGGCTGGCGCACTGGACAGCTGGTTTCCTGATTATTGCCGGCAAAATGGTCTAAAAGGCATAAAAGAGCTGGAACTGGATGGCGGAGTGTCGGATGCCATTGAGCACCAGCTGTTTCTCATTATTCAGGAGGCTGTCGCGAATGTGGTTAAACATGCTGAAGCCGGACTGGTTAGTCTTGCCATCCGTGAATCAGAGCATCAGATCAGTATGAGTATCAGCGATGATGGGCAAGGTTTTGTGCAACAGGCGGAAAGACCGGGGTCGTACGGGCTATCTACGATGGGTGAACGTGCAGAGAAGCTTGGCGGACAAGTGCAGATCATATCCAAGCCCGGAGCGGGTACAACAGTAAGGGTGCTCATCCCGAAATTTCAGAACGTGTCTGAGGAGGAAATGGAATGAATGGCATAGTAAACGTAATGATTGTGGATGACCACGATATGGTACGAATGGGATTGAAGACATATCTGATGCTGGAGCCTACATTTCATGTGATGGCAGAAGCTGGAAACGGACAGCGTGCGCTGGATCAGCTTCGTCAGATGAAGGAGTCGGATATGCCGGATCTGATTCTAATGGATCTGATGATGCCGGTGATGAATGGTGCGGAGGCCACACGAGCCATTATGTCTGAATTTCCGGAAATGAAGATTGTAATGCTCACCAGTTTCCTTGAAGATGATCTCGTTGTTCAAGCAATTGAGGCAGGAGCGGTCAGTTATGTACTCAAAACAGTATCAGCCGAAGAACTCATCTATGCTCTACAAGGTGCCAACAGAGGTATGCCCGTGATGACTGGAGATGTTTCTCAGGCTTTGACGCGGGGAATTCGTCAGCGGACAGCAAGAGAGAGTGAATCCGGGCTCACGGAACGGGAGAAGGAAGTACTTTTGCTCATTGCTGAAGGGAAAACCAACAAAGATATCGGAGAAGAATTACATATAAGTATCAAAACCGTTAAGACACATGTGAGCAATCTGCTGATGAAATGTGAAATGGATGATCGGACGCAGCTGGCAATTTACGCCCATCGGCAAGGCTGGGTGAAAAAGCAAGGCTGAAAATGTTGTTATGACGGGAAAAAACAGCAAATATTGCATGCTTTTATCTCCTTTTTAATTGTTTTTAAGGTACGATTAAGGTTCAAAGTACAAAATAAGGACAGTTAAAGAATATCTCTTGCAAATAAGAGATCGGGAGGTAGAGAGGCATGGACGAACGAAATTATAGATCAAATCGACAAGATGAGGAAAAGGAAACTAATCAAAACGAGAATCGCAATCCTGCCGGAAATGATGACTCCTCATATTATTACTCTTACGGACCATTCCAGTCCGTGAATCAGGAAGATACAGTTAGTACTAACGGGGCACGACAAGAAGGAAATGTGGAGATTACAAGACCCGATCCAGTAAAACCTGTACCTTCTTATAGTCATGACTCCTCTGGGCAAACGGGCAGAAACTCTGTTGGTGGCGGCTCGAGCCAAGGCGGAGGTCAAGGAACTGGAACTAATAATGGCAACTGGAACTACAACAGCCGTAGACCAAGGTCTTCTGTAAGATCACTTTTGTTCTCCTTCATCGCCGGTATGTTGGTGATCACCGTGTTGATGTACACAGCGGATAGAACCAACATGTTCACACCACAAGCCGCGCTGACGAATAACGGAACAGAATCTGCTCAGGGAACTCCGAGCAATACGGGGGGCGGAAACAACGTAACAGCATCCCTGCTGCCAACAGGTAAAGAGGATGTATCATCTGTGGTGAAACAAGCCAGTCCGGCTGTCGTGAAAATTGAAACGCTGGCTAAACAGTCCACACGTGGTTCTGGACAGGGTGGAGCGAATACAAGTGATCCGCTGTATCAGTATTTCTTTGGTGGTGGACTTGGTGGACCTAACGGAAATCAGGAACAAGGTCAACAGACTCAACCTCAAGCGAGTAATCAACTCGTACCAATGGGTATTGGCTCCGGATTTATTTTTGACAAAGAAGGTTACATTCTGACCAATCAGCACGTTGTTCAAGGTGCTGACGTTATTCAGGTAACACTTGAAAACAATAGCAAGCCATATGAAGCTAAATTGCTGGGAAGCAGTTTTGACCTTGACCTCGCTGTGTTGAAAATTGAGAAAAATAGCGGAGATAAAGATTTTCCTGTTGCACCGCTGGGCAATTCAAACAACACTCAAGTGGGTGAATGGCTCGTAGCAATTGGTAACCCGGAAGGTTTTGAGCATACGGTCACTGCAGGTGTTCTCAGCGCCAAAGAACGTACGATCAGCATCCCGGATCAAGAAACAGGTAAAACACGTGAATACAGCCACTTGCTGCAAACGGATGCTTCCATTAACCCGGGTAACTCTGGTGGTCCGTTGCTTAACCTGAACGGTGAAGTCATCGGTATGAATGTGGCCGTGAGTGCGGATGCGCAAGGTATAGGTTTTGCAATTCCGTCCAGTGTGATTTCTGAAGCGGTGAAATATTTGAAAGAGAATAAAGATGTTCCAAAAGAACCTGTACCGTTCATTGGTGCTTCTCTGATGAATCTTACCCCTGAAGTGGCTAAACAAATGGGAACAGATATTAAAGAAGGTTCGGTGGTAGCGAGCACGGTTTACCAATCACCAGCTTATCTGGCTGATCTGAGAGCGTATGATATCATTACAGGTGTAAATGGTACACCATATGCAACTAGTCAGGAACTGATCGACTTTATCAAGACCCAGAAAGTTGGCGGTGAAATCACTCTCAATGTAGTTCGTGATGGTAAGAAAATCGATGTGAAAGTGAAGATCGGCAACAAGAATGATTTCAATACGTCGCAAACTCAACAGCAATAATGGCAACCAAGAGATGAAGTAGATGAAGGTAAGAAAGTAAGAAAGGAAGAACGGAAGGGTTTGAGGCCCTTCCGTTTTTTTGCACGATGTCTCTGTTCTGTTTTTGCACAGTTTCTCTAGTATGGATTATGGAGAAGATGCGAATCGGGCTTTGGCCTGTTACAATGGGGAGACTACGATAGGGTAAAGGAGAAAGACCATGCGCTCAACGATTTTAATTGTAGATGATGATGAGAAAATTGTTTCTATGCTGCGCCGAGGCCTGGCATTTGAAGGATATGAGGTACAGACAGCTTCCAACGGAGCAGAAGGCCTTAGCAAGCTGATGGATAAGGAGCCGGACATTGTAGTGCTCGATGTGATGATGCCGCAGATTGATGGTTTTGAGGTGTGCCGTAGATTGAGGGAAGCAGGGAGTAAAGTTCCCGTGCTGATGCTTACTGCGAAGGATGAGGTTCAGAGCCGGGTGACCGGACTGGATACCGGTGCTGACGATTATTTGGTGAAGCCGTTTGCACTGGAAGAATTGCTCGCACGTGTCCGTGCTCTGCTACGTCGCAAAGCGGATATCTCCAACGTGACAGACAATCGCCTGATATATGAAGATATCATTCTGGATAATGATTCACGCGAAGTGCTCCGAGATGGCAAACGTCTTGAGTTGACAGCAAAAGAGTTTGAATTGCTTAATCTTTTTATGCAAAATCCGAGACGGGTACTCTCTCGTGACCTCATTATGGATAAAATATGGGGATACGACTATAGCGGAGAGTCCAATGTGCTAGAGGTTTATATCGCGATGCTTAGACAGAAAACAGAAGAACATGGTGGCAAACGTCTCATCCAGACGATCCGGGGAGCCGGCTACATTTTGAGAGGTGACTCGTAACATGTCCATTCGGTTAAGACTAACCGCATGGTATTCGGGTATTCTGGCAGCCGTGCTGATCTTTTGGGGTGTGGTGATTTATGCGTTTGTCTATTTTAATACGTACAACGAGGTGGAACAGCAGTTAAGAGAAAAGAGCTTGAGGATTACGGAGCAGATAGGCGTTAATCCGTTATCACAGACGCTTGACCTGGAACCTTTTGCAGAGAGTCAGCTTCAAGAAGCACAAATCTATATTCAGTTGGTCGATTATCAGAGTGGATCATATAAGCGTTCTGACAATTTAGGCAAATCTGGAATTACTTTTCCGATTGCCAAGATCCAGAATATACGTGAAGAAATAGGAATTAGTAAAATGGTTGTGGATGGTATTCCTTTTCTCGTTAACCAGCAGGCGTTGTCTCTTAAGGGAACGAATGATATCAGGGGACTGCTGCAAGTAGGGGCAAATGTCAGTTCACAGGAGCGTTTGTTGGAGGCATTACGGAATATCCTGGTATTTGGATGGCTTGTAGCTATGGCGCTTGCCATTACATCCGGTTTGATTCTGGCCCGCAAGTCCATGCGGCCGCTGGTTAATGTGATTGATGCCGCTAATCAGATACAGTCTGGAGACGATCTTAGTGTGCGTATTCAGTATTCGGGGCCTAAGGATGAGATTGGCCGTCTGATTGAAACGGTGAATAACATGCTGGAGCGTACCGAGCTGTCTTTCCGTGGACTGGAAGAGACGAATGCAGCGCAGCGACGTTTCGTATCCGATGCTTCTCACGAGCTGCGGACGCCACTGACTACAATTCGAGGAAATGTGGATTTCCTAAAGAAGCTGTGGGATCAAGATGGCAATGATCGGTCGAATCTGGATGAAGAAACGATCAAGCAAATGACTCTCGAAGCAATTGAGGATATGGCTGATGAAGGCAAACGTATGAGTCGTCTGATCAGCGATATGTTATCACTTGCGAGAGCGGATACAGGTCAGAAAATCGAGCTTAATCCTATTCCGCTGCAGATTCTGGTGCAGGAAGTGGCACGCAGAGCCCAATTTCTGGATCGTCAGGCCGACTGGCTTCCGGGTGATCTGTCGATTCTAAACGGTATTTATGTAAACGGAAGCAAAGATTATCTGCAACAAGTCTTGTTTATTTTTATCGAGAATGCCTTTAAATACACACCGGAGGGCTCGGTTACGCTAGATGCTCTGTTATACAAAGGGCAGGTTGGACTGCGGATCAGCGATACCGGTATTGGCATGGAACGGGACGAGGTACCGTTTATCTTCGACCGATTCTACCGGGCCGACGAATCCCGCGGAGCAACGCCAGGTATTGGACTTGGATTATCTATCGCCAAATGGATCATCGAGGAGCATAATGGCTCTGTTGAAGTCGTGACGAGACGCGGAGAAGGAACCACTTTTATTATCTGGCTGCCTGTAGTCTTTGCCCCGCCTATCGAATAAAGGTATAATAAACAGAGACTGCAATTACATCGGCTATACTGCCGAAAAGAAAGCGGGTGGCAACCAAGTGGAAGTACTGCGAATTTCACCGCGGGGATATTGTTACGGAGTTGTGGACGCCATGGTGCTTGCGCGTCAGGCGGCACGCAACCTGGATTTACCACGGCCTATTTATATATTAGGTATGATTGTGCATAACAAACATGTGACGGATTCCTTTGAAGATGAGGGCATCATTACACTGGACGGCCCTAATCGGATGGAGATTCTGAATCAGGTGGAGAGCGGCACGATCATTTTCACGGCACACGGTGTCTCACCGGAGGTACGCAAGCTGGCTCGGGAGAAAGGACTTACCACAGTGGATGCAACCTGTCCGGATGTAACGAAGACTCATGATCTGATCCGGGAGAAGACGGCTGAAGGTTATGAAATTATCTACATCGGTAAGAAAAATCACCCGGAACCGGAGGGTGCGATTGGTGTTGCGCCAGACCGTGTACATCTGATTGAGAAGGAAGAAGAGATTGAAGGTCTGAACGTGCCCGCAGGCAAAATTTTGATTACCAATCAGACGACAATGAGTCAGTGGGACATCAAACACATTATGAGCCGATTGCTGGAGAAGTTCCCAGGAGCTGAAATTCATAATGAGATTTGTCTCGCTACACAGGTGCGTCAAGAAGCGGTAGCTGAGCAAGCCGGGCAGTCTGACCTCGTCATTGTTGTGGGTGATCCTCGCAGCAACAACTCGAACCGTCTGGCTCAAGTATCAGAGGAAATTGCGGGTGTGACGGCATACCGTGTATCAGACGTATCTGAGATTCAACAGGACTGGTTGAAAGGTGTGCAGAAGGTGGCTGTAACGTCTGGCGCTTCAACACCGACACCAATTACCAAGGAAGTTATTCAATATCTGGAGCAGTATGAGCATGATCAGCCGGAAACGTGGGAAATCAAACGTACCGTGAACATGAGTAAATTGCTGCCTCCGGTCAGAGAGAAGACACGTACCACATAATTCTAAAAATTAAATAGTTCCAATAGAAAGATAGGAAACATCCTGTATTGCATATCCGCTTTTTGGATATGGCGTAGCGGGATGTTTTTTTGTCTATATTTTGCCTGAAGGGGAGAGAGCGGCATAAATATCACTTCTTGACGATAGGAAGAAACTGTGCTATATTTACTTTAGTGATTAAAAGCTTAAAAGCGAACAAGCGTTTAAGCGCGACAGAGTTTTGGGGTTTTAGAAATCAGACATCAGACGCACGAAGTAAACGAGTGCTCTTATACAAGGAAGGATGGGAAAATTTATGATCGTAATTGCAGGCAAAGCTACCTCGGAGGACCAAATTCAGGATATCGTTAGTGTGATTGAAAAGGAAGGGCTCCAAGCACATGTATCCCGTGGAGAGGATCGCACGATCATTGGATTGATCGGTAAAGTGGAACCTAAGATGCAAGAGCACCTTCGCCAAATGAAGGGCGTGGAGAATGTGGTGAAAATCTCGAAATCTTACAAACTGGCAAGTCGTGACTTCCATCCGGAAGATACGGTTATTTCCATCAAAGGTGTAGATATTGGCGGAAAAGAGCTTGTCGTTATGGGGGGGCCTTGTGCCGTTGAATCCGCTGCACAGATTGATGAGATTGCAGGACTCGTGAAAGCAGCTGGGGGGCAAGTGCTTCGTGGAGGTGCCTTCAAGCCGCGTACAGGTCCTTACAGCTTCCAAGGAACGGGCGTAGAAGGCTTGATCATGATGGCAGAAGCAGGTCAGAAGCATGACTTGCTCACGATTACGGAAGTCATGACGCCTGAATACGTAGATATTTGCGCAGAGTATGCGGATATTCTACAGGTGGGTACACGTAACATGCAGAACTTCGACTTGTTACGCAAGTTGGGTGAGTGCGGCAAACCGGTATTGTTAAAGCGCGGATTCAGTGCGACATACGATGAATTGCTTAATGCAGCGGAGTATATTCTTGCTGGTGGTAATCCGAATGTGATGCTGTGTGAACGCGGTATTCGTACGTTTGAACAATACACTCGTAATACACTTGATCTGTCGGCTATCCCTGTTCTGCAGTCCCTAAGCCATCTGCCAGTCATTTCTGACCCGAGCCATGGTACAGGACGCCGTGAACTGGTAGAACCGATGACCAAAGCCTCGGTAGCCGCAGGAGCTAACGGTTTGATTATTGAGATGCATACAGATCCCGATAACTCTATGACTGGAGACGGTGTGCAGTCTTTGTTCCCTGACCAGTTTGCTAACCTGCTACAAGATCTGGAGAAACTAGCTCCGATTGTGGGCAAAACATTTAATACGGCTAAACAGCCTGCTGCATTTTTTCCGGCACGAGTAGGCGTATAAATTACGTAGATAGTGGGATTTAAAAGTCAAAACCGGACCTCTACTCCAAATTTGTTCCTTGTGAACAATTTGGGTAGATGTCCGGTTTTTCGTCTATTTTGAACATATGAACATATTTATTATCAAAGGTGATAAGAAACATTTATGATGTTACGTTTTTTCCATTATTTAGGGTATTTTAGGGGTTGCTTTACCGCATTAAACCAGTCAAATGCTAATCAATAACGTTGTTATGTGAAATTTAGCATATTATAAAATGTAAGTATACCTAACATGCTCGCAAAAAATACCTTACATAAGTATTGACGATGTTATGTTTCAGAATTTATAATGACGACAGAAAAAAATTCGAATATATAGACATTTTCTTCGTGGGGTTGTTTAATGTTCGGAATATTTGGGAGGACGAATACATGTCGGTTGAAAACGTATTGAAATCAATTCAAGAGAACAACATCGAGTGGGTAGATTTTCGTTTTGTAGATTTGGCTGGTCGTGCGCATCATATCTCTTTGCCAGCTTCGGCTGTTGATGCAGACACGTTCGTAAATGGAGTAGCGTTTGATGGTTCTTCTATCCAAGGTTTCCGTGGTATTGAAGAGTCCGATATGGTTATGATGCCAGATCCTGAAGCGACTTATGTCGATCCGTTCACTGCACACCCTACATTGAATGTTATGTGTGACATTTTCACACCGGATGGCGAGCGTTATGAGCGTGACCCACGCAGCATCGCAGTTAAAGCTGAAGCTTTCCTGAAAGAGAGCGGCGTAGGTACTGCAGCGTTCTTCGCACCAGAGTCCGAGTTCTTCATCTTTGACGATGTTCGTTATGAGAGCGGCACGAACAGCTCTTCTTATTTCGTAGATTCCGAAGAAGCATCATGGAACACAAATCGCAAAGAAGAAGGCGGCAACCTGGGCTTTAAAGTTCGTACTAAAGGTGGATATGTTCCAGTAGCTCCAGTGGATACTCAACAAGATATCCGCAGCGAAATGTGTCGTTTGTTGGAAGAAGCCGGTTTGTCCATCGAGCGTCATCACCATGAAGTGGCAACTGCCGGTCAAGCTGAAATCAACTTCCGTTTTGATACGTTGAAGAAAACAGCAGATAACCTGCTTGTATACAAATACATCGTTCACAACACGGCACGTCAATATGGCAAAGTAGCAACATTCATGCCAAAACCATTGTTTGGTGATAACGGAAGCGGAATGCACGTTCACCAATCCATCTTCGATGGCGATTCCCCATTGTTCTATGACAAAGGTGGCTATGCTAACCTGAGTGAAATGGCTCTGCACTACATCGGAGGTATCTTGTACCATGCTCCAGCACTGATCGCTTTGACGAACCCAAGCACGAACTCGTTCAAACGTTTGGTTCCTGGTTATGAAGCACCGGTTAACTTGGTTTACTCCAAAGGTAATCGTTCCGCAGCTGTGCGTATCCCGGTAGCGGCTGTAACTCCTAAAGGCTGCCGTATCGAGTTCCGTACACCGGACTCCACAGCTAACCCTTACTTGGCATTCTCTGCAATGTTGATGGCCGGTTTGGACGGAATTAAACGCAAAATCAACCCAACTGAGCTTGGATACGGTCCACTGGACAAAAACATCTATGACCTGTCTGATGCAGATAAAGAAAACATCCGCAGTGTACCTGCTTCCCTCGAAGAAGCATTGGATGCTCTCGCAGCTGATAACGAGTTCCTGACTGAAGGCGGCGTATTCACTAAAGAATTCATCGATAACTACATCAACCTCAAACGTGATGAAGCTAAAGCTGTTGCAATCCGCATTCATCCGCATGAGTACAGCCTCTACTTCGACTGCTAATCGGTCGGAGGGGAACCGAAGTTGTTCTAGCTTAAAGCCTCCGGGATTCGCTCTCGGAGGCTTTTCCTTGAAACAAACAGTGCAGTGCTTTAACTTTTTAGGGTGATAAAGGAATTTGATGGCTTTTAACGCGTTTTCAGTGCATATTCCCCTTGAAGCGGTCAGGGAATACTGATATCATAGCGATAATATTTACTTCATATGTCAGTTAAGGATGGAAAGGGTGGGGATTTCGTGACAAAGAGAGCGTATAACTTTAATGCAGGACCAGCAGCGTTGCCACTAGAAGTATTGGAGCGTGCTCAGGCGGAATTTGTAGATTTTCGTAATACAGGCATGTCGATTATGGAGATGTCTCACCGTGGGGCCGTGTACGAGTCCGTACATAATGAAGCTCAGGAGCGTTTGCTGTCACTGCTGGGTAATCCGAAAGGCTATAAAGTTCTTTTCTTGCAAGGCGGTGCAAGCACACAGTTTGCGATGTTGCCGATGAACCTGCTTGGGGCAGGTCAGACAGCTAGTTACATCATGACAGGCAGCTGGGCCAAAAAGGCTCTGTCTGAAGCGAAGTTAATTGGTGAGACTCATATCTCCGCTTCTTCGGAATCTGATAAATTCATGAAATTACCGGATGTTTCGAATCTGAGTTTGCCTGAACGTACGGCTTATGTACACGTAACTTCAAACGAAACAATTGAAGGTACGCAGTTCAAGACTTTCCCTGATACCGGATCGGTACCGCTCATTGCAGATATGTCCAGTGATATTTTCTGCAAACCGTTTGATCTGAATCAGTTTGGTATGATTTATGCAGGTGCACAGAAAAACCTCGGTCCTTCGGGAATTACCGTTGTTATTGCGCGCGAGGAATTGGTGAGTGAATCTCCGAAGACCATTCCAACCATGTTCCGTTACAGCACTCATGTAGATAACAATTCCCTATATAATACACCACCATCCTTCTCGGTATATATGGTGAACGAAGTGTTGAAATGGATTGAAGAACAAGGCGGTCTGGCTGGTGTGGAACAAAAGAATATCAAAAAAGCGGAATTACTTTACAATACGATTGATTCCTCAGGTGATTTCTACCGTGGCTGCGTTGCGTCAGAAGACCGCTCGTTGATGAATGTGACGTTCAGGCTTGCTTCTGAGGAACTGGAAAAGAAATTCATTAAAGCTTCAGAGCAGGAAGGTTTTGTAGGTCTGAAAGGGCATCGCAGTGTAGGGGGGCTTCGTGCTTCAATCTATAACGCAGCCCCATACGAGAGCGTTAAGGCGCTTACCGACTTTATGAACCATTTCCAGCAGACAAACGGATAACTTTATTTTCAAAAAAAAGAAGAAATATAGCAGCAGTGAGGCTTGGATGAGCTGTGCTTCTGCTGTGGCAAAGCCTTCCACATTGACGTGTGGAGGGCTTTTCTTTAAAATTAGAGGATTGTTGTATACATGTACATGAAATAAAAAGGAGATCAAACACATATGGCATTACACATCGTTCTTGTTGAACCGGAGATCCCGGCTAACACGGGGAACATCTCGCGTACTTGTGCGGCGACTGGCACTCATCTTCATCTTGTGCGTCCTCTGGGATTTAGAACAGATGATGCGACTTTGAAGCGTGCTGGACTCGACTACTGGCATGCGGTTCACATCGAATATCATGATTCATTTGACGAGGTTCAGGAGAAGTATCCGGACGGACGTTTTTTCTACGCAACAACGAAAGCTAAAAACCGGTATTCGGATTTCGAATTTCAGGATGGAGATTTTCTCGTGTTTGGTAAAGAAACGAAAGGACTCCCGCCTGAATTAATTGCTGCTAATCCAGAAACATGTATGAAAATGCCGATGAGCGGAGATGTTCGTTCATTAAATCTTTCCAATTCAGCAGCGATTATTGTATACGAAGCACTGCGTCAGCTAAATTTTCCAGGACTGGATTAGGGAATCGCATCTTAAAAAGACGGTTAGAATTCGCTAAAAAAACATTTTTCAAAAAAAAGGACAAAAAATGTTTATTTCCAGCAGGATTCGACAAAATTTTGGCGAATCTATAGATATAGTACTAATGTACCTAGAAATTCAGAGTGAGATAGGAGAGGTGTGCCGTAGCTATGAAGCCAGCTGGAGTAGTTCGCAAAGTTGACCAATTGGGTAGGATCGTATTGCCTAAATCTTTGCGCAAAAGGTATCAAATGAATGAGGGAGATCCTGTAGAAATTTTAGTTCAAGGGGATCATATTATCTTGGAAAGATATCGCCCGAAATGTATTTTCTGCGGATCAATGGAAGATGTCAATGACTTTAAAGAGCGTTACATATGCGCACAATGCTTAGAAGAAATGACCCAGCTTTCATAAAAAGTAGCAAAAAAAAACGCCATGGATTCTATAAACTCCATGGCGTTTTTTGCATCTTTATTTATCGTTAAGCAAGTATAGGCAAGATCTGCTCCCAGACAGCGTTCAGAATACCTTGCATATTCTCTTCCTCACTGTTGATACTGATGACAGTCTCTTTGTAAGGGAGGACAATGCAGAATTGACCATGAGCTCCATCAGCTCGATAAGCATCATGCGAGCACATCCAGAACTGATACCCATAGCCTTGTCCCCAATCCCCATCTCCGCTAGTCTCAATCTGTTTACGAGTAGCTGCTCTAATCCACTCAGCTGGAACCAGCTGTTGGTTATTCCAGCGACCTTCTTGAAGTAAGAACTGACCAAATCGGCTTAATTCCTCGTTACTCAGCCACAAACCTGCACATCCCAGAGTAACGCCGAGCGGAGAAGTCTCCCATTCTATATCAAGCATACCGAGTGGTTCAAAAAGACGTGGAATGAGGTAATCTTTTACTGTCTGACCAATAGCCTCTTGCAACATGGCCGAAATCATAAACGTATCCCCACTACTGTATGTGAACTGCTCTCCTGGCCTTCGATCCAGTGGTAGAGACATATAGTGTTTTCCCCAGTCCTTTTCCTGTAATGAAGCTCGTTCGTCCGCCCAAAGAGGAGGGGAATCATGTCCCGAAGTCATTCGAAGCAGATCTCGCAGTGTAAGCTCTCGCGGAGAAGGGAATTGTGTGGGATATAGCTGTACTTGATCATAAGGGAAGTAGTCGCCTAATGTGTCATCTAACCGAATAATTCCTTCCTGAACGGCCAACCCAACCGCCATGCAGGTGAAGGATTTACTTACAGAATGTTGCACGCGCCGGCGATCCCCGTCTGGATGCCACTCATCCAGAAGTAGTCCGTTCTGTTGTACACGTACAGAGTGTACAAGAAGTTCCTCTGCTGTGATTTTATCTATGAATCCTTTAAGCTGTTCGGACATGATAACCCTCCAGTTTCAGGCTTGTATCTGAATGAATTCAGGTTGGTGAAACGTTTCCGTAATCTGATTACAAAATTAGAACCCATGTTAGTATATTCTTAGTTTAATGTCAATTCAGGTGTAATAATGAATGAGTAAACCTTATTTTATTCGCAAAAAAAGTGTCTTTGGAATCAAAAATGAAACAACCAGGTCACTTTTTTGATAAAAAAACGCGAAAAATGTAAAAAGGTTATTGACAGGATTTACTCATCGGGCTTATGATTTATTCGAAACGATTCGAAGAAATCGCTTCCAAGTAAAACGTTGATATTTAAGCTTCAAGTAAATCAATGTTGAGTGTTTTTGAAACGATTCGAGAGAATCGTTTCGATAACAAAAGGTAGTTAAGGGGAGCAAGCTGAGGGTAAAAGTTACGGCACACAGAGAAAGAAAAAACAAACCGCAGTTAAGAGCAACAAAGATGAAAGGGGTTACGATCATGGCGCACATTACTATCGAAACCGGATCGCCCACATTATGCATGAACACCAGCATACACGTGGTGTCCAGTGACTCCGGAGAGACTTCAGGCGGTACACTATATCTGCTTCATGGGGCGGGAGACAATGCGAGTACGTGGCAACGTCTGACCACAATTGAGATGTATGCAGCCCAATACGGTTGTACTGTCATCATGCCGGAAGCTAATCGCAGTTATTACACCGATATGGAATACGGCCTGAATTACTTCCACTACATCACTAAGGAATTACCCGAAATATGTGAGAGATTGCTGAAACTGAATTCCGATCCAGCCAAAACATTTGTTGCCGGTTTGTCCATGGGTGGATACGGAGCGTTGAAATGTGGGCTGACCTATCCTGAGCAGTACAGCAAAGTGGTGTCCTTATCCGGTGTAACGAATATTCAGGCACGTCTTCGTGATCCTCATATGCCAGAAGGCATGATCAAGGAAATGAAAGCGGTTTTTGGGGAACGTTTACAGGTTAAGGCTGAACAGGATATTTACGCATTGTCAGCCAGACTTCTGGAGCAGGGAAAGTCCTTGCCGAAGATTCTGAGTTGCTGCGGAGATCATGATCCTTTCGTGGAAATGAACCGGGAGTATGCCGAGTACATGCAGGGAACTGCATTTGATTTTCGGTATGTCGAGACACCTGGCACACATGAATGGAGATTTTGGGAGCAACATCTGAAAACGATGTTTGATTTTCTTTATAACGACAACACCATAGTAGAGTGAGGAGATGCAAATTGAAACCTGCAGCCGAAGGACCTAACAAAAAGCTGAAGGCAAACACGAGAGGCAAGTCGCTCTGGACTGAAGTCTGGAAGCATCGGATGACGTACACCCTGCTTGTTCCGGGACTAGTCTGGTTGATCTTGTTTGCCTACATGCCAATGGGTGGCTTGTCATTGGCATTCAAAGATTACAAGGCGAACCTTGGAATCTGGGGAAGTCCATGGAGCGGATTTGAAAATTTCAAATACGTTTTCCGTGATCCAACCTTTATTGATGCCGTATGGCGGACGCTTTACATTAACATTCTGAAACTGATCATTCAGTTCCCGTTCCCGATTATTCTGGCACTGTTGCTGAATGAGCTGCGGATGCGCAGAGGGAAAAAGTGGTTCCAGACCGTCCTGACTTTCCCGCACTTCCTATCCTGGATCATCGTATCCGGCGTAGTCATCAATGTGCTTGCCTATGACGGACTAGTGAACAGTGCACTTGGATTACTTGGTTTGCCAACGATTAATTTCTTGGGTTCGGAATCCAACTTTGTTCCCATGTTGCTGCTGACTGACATCTGGAAATCGAGCGGTTGGGGCGCAATTATCTTCCTGGCAGCAATCTCCGGTATCGATCAGGATCAATATGAATCTGCACAGATTGATGGTGCATCCCGGATGCAGCAGATGTTCCGCATTACACTGCCAAACATTATGCCAACGATCACGGTTATGTTTATTTTGTCGGTGGGCGGATTGATGTCCTCCGGTTTCGACCAGATCTTCAACTTGGCGAATGCGGCAACGAAAAATGTATCTGAAGTACTCGATGTATATATTTATCGGATTACGTTCCAATCATCAACCGACTTTTCATTCTCGACAGCGGTCAGCTTGTTCCGTTCCCTGGTGAATATGGTGCTGCTACTTCTGGCCGACAGATTTGCCAAATGGCTTGGTGGAGACGGTTTATTCCGATAAGAGAGGAGGAGAAGTGAGATGAGCAAAGCTGGAAGAAAGCCAAAGATTGGCACCGAACGGATGACCTTTCTGGATTACATGATATTCGCCGTTTTACTGGTGCTTGCCCTGATGATTCTGATTCCGTTCTGGAATGTCATTATGATCTCGTTTGCAACACAAAAAGAGTATGCTGAAAATCCGTTCCTGATGTTCCCGAAAGAGTTCACGCTTGATTCATATAAAGCACTGTTCGCTGACGGAAGAATCCTGTCGGGATACAAAAATACATTGATTTTGCTAGTTATTGGTTTGCCGCTCAGCTTGTTCCTGACAACAAGTATGGCTTACGGACTGAGCCGAGGCAATTTCCCGTTTAAAAAGTTTATCTTTTTCCTGGTACTGTTCACCATGATCTTTAACGGAGGTATCGTTCCTCTGTATCTGATTATGAAATCACTACAACTGACAGGCACGTTATGGTCTGTCATTCTGGCAGGAAGCTTCAGTGCCTTTAACATGATTCTGATGATGAACTACTTCTACACATTGCCTGAATCGCTTATGGAATCTGCACGACTCGATGGGGCAGGAGAGTGGAGAATTTTATTCTCCGTCGTTCTTCCGTTGGCAACGCCAATTATGGCAACCATTACACTCTTTTACGGGGTAGCCTACTGGAACAGTTGGTATGACGCGATGATCTTCCTGCGAAAAGCAGATCAGTTACCGCTGCAAAACGTGCTGAGGAACATTATTGTAACTGCCACAACGAATGCCTCCAATGCATCCAGTGTCGATGCAGTGAAACTGAGCAGCTTCTCCATGGGGATGAAGATGGCTGCAGTATTTGTCACGATGGTACCAATTATGTGTTTCTTCCCACTGCTACAAAAGCACTTTGCCAAAGGGGTATTAACAGGGGCTATCAAGACCTGATATACACATAGGATTTCAATGCACAAGAAATTCGACTAAAAACATGGGGGTAAAAGCATGAAAACGGGTAAAAAGTTGTCAGTCAAATCGTTATTTGCGATCACACTCTGTCTCATGATGTTGGTTGTGTCGGCTTGTTCCAACAGCAGCAAAGGCTCAGATGGTGGCAACGAAAAGGATGCGGAAGGGAATTACAAAGATAACCTGACCATTTCTGTAGCGAATCTGACCGAAGTGAAAACCGGAAATATGGACAATGAGTTCCATAAGTTCTGGGAAGACAAATTCAACATCAAGTGGGATTACAACTATATTGACTGGGATTCATGGGGTGAGAAACTTCGCCTGTGGATTAACTCGGGTGACCTGCCGGATGTAGCGGTATGGAACTATGTACACGGCGATGCAATCAATAACATTGATCAAGGCTTGTTCTATAAATTCCCGGATGATTGGAAAGAGCGCTGGCCCAATGTTGCTGCGGCTTACAAGCTGACAGGTCTTGGCGACAAGTTGGAAGAACTGACAGGCGGTACGTACGTGCTTCCTAGACCTATTTATTTCGAAAACAAACCCGCTGATCCACTGACGAACCAAATCGGTGTTATCGCTCTTCGTAAAGACTGGGCAAAAGCGGTTGGTTTTGAACTGAAAGATGCGTACACAACGTCTGAGTTGAATCAGTTTGCTGAACTGGTGAAAGAAAAAGACCCAGGCAAGGTTGGTAATAAACTGGTGCCATTGTCTTACAATGCTGCTGATGCAATGACAAACATGATCATGCCGAACAGTGTTCATGCGATGACAGACGTTCCTTTCTACAAAGGTGAAGATGGTAAGTTCCATTGGGGCCCTGCAGATCAGGAAACACTGACAGGTTTGAAATTGATGCAAAAAGCGTACAAGGATGGGCTGCTTAACCCAGAGTTCTACACTTGGAAAAACAATGAAGGACAAAACAACTTCAAAGTAACAGGTACTGCGGCTGTAACCAGTCTTGGTGGACTTGCTTCCTATAGACAAGGTCTGGATTCTGATATGAGAAAGAACCTCGGCGTTAACAGTGATGATCTCGTTCACACAGCGATCGTTCTTGGTGATGACGGTAAATACCGCAATATGGAGCAAGCGAACTTCTGGTCTGCTCTGATTTTCAACCCGAACATTAGTGATGAGAAATTCGAACGCATCATGGACTTGATCGATTACTCTGCAACCAAAGAAGGACAATTGCTGATCAACATGGGCTTCGAAGGCAAGGACTGGAAATACGATGACAACAAAGAATTGGTAAACTTGCTGCCAGAGGGAACGGTACTCGAAGATAAGTACCCTGCACGTTTTGAAGGACTTTATCTTCTTGGCGATGACTTCAGTGTAGTAAACCCTGCAATCAAAAAAGATTATCGTGATAGAGCAGTAGAATTGTTCCAGGAGAAAGCAAAACTTGGTACTGAAAGTAAATCACTAGCACCATACGATTGGGATGTTAACTTGTACGATTCTAAAGCGAAAAGTCAGGCATCTTTTGATTATCAAAACGAATATGCGAACTTGATCCTTAAAGGCGGAGACTTGGAAGCCAACTGGAAAGAGTGGGTTAACAGCAAAATGTCTCTGGTTCAGCCTTATCTGGACGAATTGAACGAAAAGTTCCAGTAAACGTAATGAAATGAAGAACAACACGGGGAAGGCAGGAGCGTTCTGCCTCTCCGTCCGATTGAACCCGGTGCGCGGTCTCTCCCCGAACGCAGCCGGGTTCTTTCTTTCAATTAAAATGTAGTTAGTGGAGGATGGTTACGTGAATAATCAGCAGTTGATGGATTTGGTCAATCAGATGACGCTGGAAGAGAAAGTTGCGCAGCTCTTGCAGCTGACTGCCAATTTCTACGAAGGAACAGATACGCTGGGGCAGATTACAGGTCCGATGGAAGAGATGGGTATTACAGAACAGTCCGTGAGAGCGAGTGGATCCATCCTTGGCTTATCTGGTGCACAAGCGATTATGGATGTACAAGAAGCCTATTTGAAAAAAAGCCGTCTTGGCATTCCGCTGTTATTCATGGCAGACGTAGTGCATGGCTTTAAAACGATTTTCCCGATTCCGTTGGCCATTGGCTGTTCATGGGATCTGGAGCTCGCGGAGAAAAGTGCCGAGATTGCGGCACGAGAATCCGCAGTATCGGGATTACATGTAACCTTTGCACCGATGGTGGATCTGGTTCGTGATCCACGCTGGGGTCGCGTGATGGAAACAACAGGCGAAGACCCGTATTTAAATAGTTTATTTGCTGCCGCTTTTGTTCGCGGTTACCAAGGGGATAACTTGACAGATGAGCTGGATCGTCTTGCAGCCTGTGTAAAACACTTCGCCGCATACGGTGCTGCGGAGGGTGGGCGTGATTACAATACGGTAGATATGTCAGAGCGTCAGCTCCGTGAATATTATCTGCCAGCATATAAGGCGGCACTGGATGCTGGTGTGGAGATGGTAATGACTTCATTCAATACCGTTGATGGTATTCCAGCCAGCGGAAATGAGAAATTAATGCGTGGTATTTTACGCGAAGAATGGGGCTTTGATGGCGTGTTAATCTCGGACTGGGCTTCCATTCGTGAGATGATTGCCCATGGTGCGGCCGAGGATGACCGAGAGGCGGCATATCGTGCGATTCGTTCGGGTGTGGATATGGAGATGATGACGCCATGTTACGTCAACCATTTGCCTGAACTGGTTCAAAAGGGTGAAGTGGAAGAGCACCTTGTCGATGAAGCGGTTTTGCGCATTTTACAGCTCAAAGACAAGCTCGGTCTGTTCGAAAATCCATTCCGAGCTGCTGACCCAGAGCGTGAGCGCGAGATTGTTTTCTCCAAGGAACATCGTCAGGTATCACGGGAACTTGCTGCGAAGTCTGCGGTACTTCTCAAAAATGATGGACAAGCTCTTCCGCTCCAGCCAGACACGAAGGTAGCCTTGATTGGACCGTTCGCTCAAAGCGAAGACATCCTTGGCTGGTGGTCTTGTGAAGGTGTCAAAGCAGATGCGGTGAAGCTGGGAACAGCGTTACAGGAGCGCCTCCCACAAGGTAAGGTTCTCGTAGCTCAGGGCAGTGATGTGCATACCATCACGGATGAGCAGATTGCTGCAGCGCTGGAAACAGCAAGTCAGTCCGATATCATCGTGCTTGCACTGGGCGAAGATTCCGAGATGAGTGGAGAAGGCGGTTCGCGGACAGATATTCGTTTGCCAGCAGCGCAGTTGCAATTGGTACAGGCGCTCAAGACGGTAGGCAAACCGATCGCCAGTGTCATTTTCAACGGACGCCCACTTGATCTGAACGGAGTTATTAGCGAATCAGATGCTGTACTCGAGGCCTGGTTCCCAGGGAGTGAAGGAGGAGCAGCGGTTGCGGATATTCTCACAGGAGCAGTGAATCCGTCCGCCAGACTCACAATGTCCTTCCCGCAATCGGTTGGACAAGTCCCGGTATATTACAACCATTTCAATACGGGGCGTCCAATCAACCCGGATAATACAGAGAATCGTTATGTTTCCCAATATATTGACAGTCCGAATGAACCGTTGTTCCCGTTTGGATATGGTCTTTCCTATACGACATTTGTTTATGGAGAGGTTGAAGTGTCGGGACAGGAGCTGACTGCAAATGATTCTCTGACGGTTCAGGTACGTGTAACCAATACAGGAGATCGTGCTGGTGTGGAGACTGTGCAATTGTACGTTCGGGATATAAGTGGCGAGGTGGTTCGTCCCATGCGTGAGTTGAAAGATTATGTGAAGCTGTCCCTTGCACCGGGAGAAACAGGTACGGCTACTTTTACATTAAAAGAAGAGCAATTACGTTATCACCATGCTGATCTCAGCTATCGCAGTGATCGTGGAGAGTTTCATTTGATGGTCGGACCAAACAGCCGGGATACACAGAGCCATACATTCAGACTTATCTGATCCGGTTCATGTTGTAACGAACGTAAGTTAATTTATTTTTAAATATCAGGTCTTTCGTGATGAAAGGCCTGGTTAACATAACAGAGGAGCGAAGAATATGGTCAGTATCAAGGATATCGCCAAAAAGGCGGGAGTTTCCATCTCGACCGTATCATACGCGCTGAATGGAAGCAACAAAGTGACCGATGAGACCCGTTCTAAAATTCTGGCCATCTCTAAGGAGCTGAACTATGTTCCCAATGCGGCTGCCAGAACACTGAAAAAGAGAGAATCGCGGATTCTGGGTGTGTTTCTGACTGACTTCAGCGGTGATGTATACGGAGACTTGTTAACGGGTATGAAAGCGATATGTAATGCCCGAGGATATGATCTTATTGTATGCAGCGGCAAACAGTCTCATCGGATGTTGCCAGAGCGAATGATTGACGGGGCCATTATTCTCGATCATACGTTTTCAAGTGAGGAACTTATGCAGTACGCTGATCGAGGACATAAAATTGTAGTGCTTGACCGTGAGTTGAAACATCCTAATATTAATCAGGTTCTGCTTGATAACAAGGCTGGGGCCACACTGGCGATGGAATATTTGATTGAACAAGGGCACAAAAAGATCTACGTAGTTACAGGTCCGGAAGGTTCGTTTGATTCCGTGCAGCGATTGAAAGCCGTAAGACAAGTTGTGGAGCGTCAAACGGATGTCAAATGGATTGAACTCGAGGGAGATTTTGAGAAAAGTGGAGGGGAACGAGCGGCGAATTACATTATACAGACGTATAACGAACCAGCGGGTGTCTTTTGTCTCAATGATGAGATGGCAATCGGTTTATGTGATCGTCTTGCAGAAAGTGAACTTCAGGTAGGCAGACAGATCGATGTGATTGGCTTTGATCATATTGAGCTCAGTAACTACGTTCAGCCCAAGCTGGCAAGCATCGATTATTCCAAGCGAAAGTGGGGCGCACTTGCAGCTGAACAATTAATAAAAATTATCGCTGGTGAACCCGTAGATCACGAACGAATATATGTCACCTTGGTAGAAGGGGAGTCTGTGACAGGCCCAAATCAGGCTGATGTTATGCTGTCCATGCCAAACGACCGTGCAGTCAGTTTCTAAACAAAGATTGGTATCATCTGTTGGTTGGCGGCAAAATCAATTGTTTATAACAAGAGACAAGTTTTGGAAGGAGGGAAACGTCCTTTTAGATCTTGTCTTTTGCTGTATGTGAAAATATAAAAAAAGCCTCTCCCATGGAGAGGCTTGGCCTTACAGGCCTTTTGTTTTGTCTTGGTTGTAGGATGAAGTGAGGATGCCTGTGATAAATAGCGTTAATACAACTGCAATAATCCAGAATGTCAGAGAAAACGACATACACTTCGCACCTCCTGCAAAAGCTCATTTACTTCTATTATAACCATATTAGTTAGAAAAGGAATGCCCTGTCCCATCATTTGTAAAATAAAAAGTGGGTAGGCACAGGTCTGAGATTACCATCCGAAGGTTTGTTGATCACACGGTTATTCAGGATTAACGAGGAGGAACCGCCGCCATCCAGATTATAGGCGTCCATCACGCCCAGCTTAAGCATTCTTCCTTGCATCTCTTCTAGGGTAGCACCAGAGCTTCCGCTCTCGTTATAACCATCGACAACCATAATGAGTAATTGATCATCCTTGTAGTTGCCAATAACGGTTCTTGGAGCCCGTTTCGGTGATACCTTCCATTTGTCTGGAATAATCGTTTTCTGTCCATTTTTCATAAGGATTGGTACAAATGTCGCTCCAAATTGCGGGCGTAGACGATCCAGGGAGCTTTTATCAAAAAATTTGCCTCCCACCAGCTTGCCGGCATCGTTAAGTCCGACAAAGAAGAGGTCTTTGAAACTGGCTTGAAAACCGTTGATATACTTACCGTTCATGACGGTTGTGCTGAGTGGATAACGCTTGCCGCCACTGTCGGCAAATCCGCCAGCATTAATCCCGGCAATGGCTCCGCTTCGTTTCACGGCCTGCATCGTCGTCTCTGATCGTCCAAGTTCACTATTTAAGGCCATCTGCATCGCACTGTGATCCTTCAGCTTGATCTTCATGGCATATCCCGTGTAAGTACCCGGATTAACCCGATACAACTCGATGGTGATCCGATCACTGTCTACACGATCCAAAGGAACCCCTAGTTTAGAGGTGATTCGCTTATTGTAGATGGTTTCTGGACGCGAAGCTTGAGCGGTAGCCTTTTGTACAAGAGTTGTCATGGTGCTGGTAGTTTTGTTGTAGAGCTGGGTCGTTCTTTTAATAGAAGAAGAAGTTTCAACAGCAGCCTCTTTTGCCCCCGCAAGCTCTTTGCTAATTGCTTGGGTCTGAGAGGTTACACGTTCCTCGGGCAAGTTCGAAGGAACCACAGTTCCGGCTTCAAACTCTGGACGAAACAGCAGCAAACATATGATCAATCCTATAAAGGGAGCGAGTGCAAGCATAAAAAAACGATTAACCTGTTTCGCGGGTGTAATCATTTGAGCAAGTCCATCTTTTTCTGGAGAGCTTCCAGTTGTTTCTTCACTTCGCTCAGTTGCGTATACAATTTGTTGCTGTTGTCCGTTTTGTTGCTTGCATTATCCTTGGTGAAATTCAGCAGTTCATTGAAGGACTGAACTTGCCCCTGCAATGCTGCAACTTCAGATGATATCGTTGTTAGCTGCTTTTCGTAATCGGTTTTCAAGGCGTCAATCTGATGATCAGTATGGACCTGAAGCTGGTTGATCATCTGTTGCTGGAGGTGGTTACTATAATAGTAGGTTCCAGTGACTCCTAGTGCAATGAGGACGATCCACATGACCAGAAACCATTTAACCGATGATCTGATCTTGCCTTTGGCGCTCCTGGTGTGATGGATGTCAGAAGACGGGTCGGATAGTTTCATATCATCACTCCTGGTTCGATAGAATAAAGATTAAAAATACCAATCCTCATTCTACCATGCTGCATTTATTTACGCAAAAATGAAATTCTTTAAATAATAGATGAAAAAGAGATTGCATCGGAAGGAAGTCCTAGGATACAATTTCTTATAGATGCAATAAGTAGGAACTTTGGATGGGTTTTTCGACTTTTTTAGATAGAAATGCAGGAAATTTATACTAGCTTTTGATCATTTCAGGCATGGAAAGAGATCCATCTTGCCGTCTCAGCAGTGAAATACAGTCAGAAAACAGAGCTTTTGAGAGCTTTAGTCCTGTATTTCCTTTTTATTCGACATAATCCGACTTTTGCTTCATCTATACTCGGACTGTCGCATAAACTGCGTATAAGGAAATAGATGGGAAACAGAAGTCAATTGTCCAATACATAACAGGGGGAACCACAATGAAAAAAGTATGGCAGGTGGTCATCGTAGATATCCACCCCACCAGCATGCTGGGTACAAAATTAATCTTGGAAGAGCAGCAGGATCTGACGGTACGAGGCATGACTTCCACGGGAACAGAAGGCCTTGAATTGGTAAGGGTACACAAGCCTGATTTAATTCTTATGGATTATCGTCTTCCAGAGGGACAGGCGGATCAATACATCGCTCAAATAAAAGGGCTATCGAATGACACGCATATTATTATTCTGACAGACGAAGACAACGTAAAGCTGTTTCGTTATCTGATGAGCCTTGGGGCGAGCGGCATGTTATCCAAACAGGCCTCGCCTAGCCAATTGATTCACCTGATCTCTGGACTAAGAGAAGGGTACGTTTCTATTCCCATGTCGTGGTTAAACAGTGAGGACTGGGGACAGCCTGCCGACTCACAGGCAGAAAAAGGTTTTATTGAACTAACAGAAACTGAAACTTTTATTATGGAAAGAATTGTTCAAGGGGTAACCTATGATAAAATAGCGAGTGAGATCAATGTGAGCCGACGCTCGATTGACAATTATTTGCGTAAAATCTATGTGAAGCTGGAAGTAAGCAGCCGAGCGCAGGCCATCGAACGTTATGCCTTGCATGCAAGGCAGTCCAAGACGGTTTCCTGATTATTGCCTTCACTGATCCTAGCAGGTCAAATTCGTGTAGTTCTGGCAGGTCAAAATCGGATTCGTCCAGACAGGTAACCTTTCAGTTATATTTGATGACCAGTCGGAATAGGTTGTAGGGCGGCTGCGAGAACAGTTTCGGAATAGGGATGAAGGGGGATCTATCCATGAAATATTTCTTTGCTTCCCGTACCAACAGGCTTTTGTCTTCACCTCTGAGGGATATACGTGAGATGTCTGGCAAGGAGTATTTCATTTCTCTCGCTGAAGAATTGCCTGCGGAGGAACTGTTTCCTTTTAAACTATTGGAGGAAGCGGCACTGTCTGTATTCAGTTCAGGCCCTTCTGCTTTGCAGTATGGTGAGCCGGGAGGATATGCCCCATTAAGGGAATGGTTGAACACCGATTGGAATAAGCGCAAGGGGATCCGGACTGTCTCCAATCAGATTCTGTTGACCACAGGCACCCAACAAGCTATTGATCTTGTAATGCGTCTGTTATTGGAGCCGGGAGACTCCGTGCTTGTTGAACATCCGACTTCACCTGGTTGTCTTGAGGTATTGGAAATGCAAGGGGCCACGATTGTACCTGTTTTGGGAGATCAGGATGGCATTTTGCCGGATTTATTGGAACAGCACATGCAGCAGGTGAGACCGAAGCTGCTTTTTGCTGCACCCAGCTTTTCTAATCCTACGGGAATCTTGTGGAGCATGGAACGTCGAGAAGCCGTGCTTGATCTGTGCTCGCGTTATGGTGTGTTGCTTGTAGAGGATGATTCCTATGGCGAGTTGCATTTTGATGGCTTGGAACCAGCCGCATTCTACGGCAAATATCCTTCACTCTTTGCATTGGATAACGCAGATCAGGGTGGACATGTCCTTTATATTGGCTCTTTCAGCAAAACGGTTGCACCTGCACTCCGCACAGGGTGGGCAGCTGGCCATCCGGCACTGATTCAGGCGATGACCTCCGTCAAACGAATTGCAGATGGACAGTCTAGTCCAATGAACCAGCGGCTGTTATACCAGTTGCTTGCACAGTCACCTTTCCGATGGAGTGATCACCTATCAATGCTGAACAGGGAATATAAAACAAGACTTAAACTGATGCTTGAATTATTGAAAAGGCCCGGCTGGAAAGGATGCAGTTATAACATCCCTCAAGGTGGAATGTATCTATGGGTGCAGTTACCAGAAGGACTCAACAGTGAGGCATTACTTAAGGCAGCTTTATTGAAGGGTGTATCCTTTTTGCCTGGAACGTTATGCTCTACAGGAACGCTAGATCAACAATACATTCGGTTAAACTTCAGCCGTCCCGGTCGCGATGAGCTGCTTCTTGGCATGAATCTGATTAGCGAAGCCATCTCTGAATTTACCGCTCGTACCTAAACAACCAGAAGGTAGTATATACAGTAATTCAAGTTTATTTATAACCAAAGAGATTACGTTATTGCATCCACTAACATTTTTATATATAATATGAATTAATGAGTGATCGGCTTCTTTATACTAGGCAACAACCGTTGCGAGTTCAGGGCACGCACTCATACATTTTAGTTATTGGGGGAAATTTTAATATGTCTAACGTTCTTTTTATTAAAGCTAATGACCGTCCTGCGGATCAAGCAGTTAGTGTTCAATTGTACGATGCATTCCTGAGCGCATACAAAGAGTCCCACCCAGGTGATACAATCACTGAGTTGGACCTCTACAATACGGATCTTCCATACTACGGCAACACTGTAATCACAGGCGGCTACAAAGCAGCTAACGGCATTGAAGCAACTCCAGAAGAGCAAAAAGCAGCAGCACTGGCTGCACAACTGCAGGATCAATTCCTGGCGGCTGATAAAGTGGTATTTGCATTCCCACTGTGGAACTTCACTGTTCCAGCACCACTGGTTAACTACATCTCTTACCTGAGCCAAGCAGGCAAAATGTTTAAATACACTGCTGAAGGCCCAGTAGGTCTGGTAGGCGACAAAAAAGTAGCATTGCTGAACGCACGTGGTAGCGTATATTCCGCAGAGCCTATGGCATCTGCTGAAATGTCCGTTCGTTATGTAACAAACGTACTTGGCTTCTGGGGCATTCAAAACCCTGAGGTTGTTGTTGTAGAAGGTCATAATGCAGCTCCAGATCGTTCCCAAGAGATCGTGGAAGCTGGTTTGAAATTGGCTAAAGAAGTAGCAGCAAGCTTCTAATTCATTTCAAATAGCTTTACTAAAAATGCCCGTTGTCTCTGTAAGGAGATAACGGGCATTTTTGTGTTTTATTTTGGCGAGGGTGAGCTTCCTAGCTCTACATTCACATGGGATACAGGTAACTCAAAAACTACAAAAGGGTCTTTATCGATCATCATATCGTTCAGTTCTTAATTGTGCTCAGGTGATAACGTTCGGTGACCTCGGCAATCTGAGCAAGTTCCTCATCCGTCGAATCGCCGGATTCATCTGAGCTAACATAGAACGTGTCCTCTTGATCATGCTTGGTCCAAGCGTCTATTTCCCCAGCCGTCAGATTTTGATCCTGAATCATAAGTTCATGTTCGGTTAATGCCTCCATACCTTTGATGGTGAGCATATACTTGCCGCGGGAAACACGTTCAAACCAGTTGTAATAGTTTTTTTGTAAAATAGCTGCTGCTGAGCCTACACCGGTTTGCCGGGCAAGAGCTGCTGGTGAAGACTCACCGCTGGATCTTAGCGCAGCTGCGACACGTATAGCTTTTTCCCGATAGGCTGTCATCAGCTGTCGGCCTCTGCTTCCGCCTATGTTATAGTCTCCACTCCGTTCATCAAATTCCTTGAGCAGACGCTGGCGGCGTATACCGCTCTTTCGGGTTACCGGTAGGGATGTGCCAGTGCCGGATATCACAGCGGGTTCACATAATACATCAATCAGAGGTGCTTTGGTTTTGTAAAAGGTGACCGTCAATAACCCCAGACCGAGCTGACTGCACAATGCGGTCAGTTCCCCCCAGCGCTGATTAACGGCGCCGCGTTTACTCCGGTTTCGCTCTACCGCCAAATATACGAGCGGGCTGAGTTTTAGGCGCTGCATGCCTTGCAATAGCAAAGACAGGTTAAACGTTTTTTTCATCTCCACAATAAGTGGCTCAGACTGATTCGCTCTGACCCCGACCAGGTCACAATGCTTAACCTCTGCCTTGACATCAAAGCCGCGCTGTTCAAAAAAAGTTTTGACAGGGGAATACAGTTCCGTTTCATACTGCACAGCCATACATTCTGCTCCTCTCCTGAAGTTGTCTGCCCGTCTGCATTACGTTGTTCCGGTTTCCTTCAATAGAACCTACATTATAGCATATTCATGCTTTTTTTTCTGAGGCCACGAGATGTCTGATAGAACAACATATGCGTAAAATTCAGGGGTAAGGTTTGAAAAAAAGAGGTCAACTTATCCAAGTTGCCGCATAGGTATGTAATACACTTTTCACATCCATATAAGACCACTGGAACTAGGGTAGCGGGACTAAGCCGGACCGCAGAAGGGTATTCAAGCAGGAGCTGCAATTCTATTGATTTCTTCATACCATTCGGAATGGTTGACAATCACACTAAAGGAGCCATGGGAGGTACCAAGCATGAATATTTTTGAACGCGTTGCGGAATATCGGGCAGAGAGTGACCGTTTGTCATGGAACGGAACATTTGAAGATTATATTGCACTGCTGAGAGAGGACCCGACTCCGGCAATGACGGCTCACGCACGAGTGTATCAGATGATTGAATCGTTTGGGGTAGAAGAGGTCGGGGGACACAAGCGGTACAAATTTTTCGAGCAAGAGATCTTCGGACTGGATCGTTCGATTGAAAAACTGGTGGAGGAGTATTTTCATTCGGCTGCGCGCCGATTGGATGTACGCAAACGGATATTGCTTCTGATGGGACCGGTCAGCGGAGGGAAATCCACGTTGGTGACACTATTGAAACGGGGCCTGGAACAATTTTCACGTACGGAAAAGGGAGCAGTATACGCTATTAAGGGATGTCCGATGCATGAGGAGCCGTTACATCTCATTCCGCTGGAGCTTCGGGCCGATGTGGAGAAAGAGATCGGTGTGCGCATTGAGGGCAATCTGTGCCCTTCCTGCCAGATGAGACTTCGCACCGAATTTGGCGGGGATATCAGCAAGGTTCCGGTGGAACGGGTCATCATTTCTGAAGATAACCGGGTAGGGATAGGTACATTCAGTCCGTCAGACCCGAAATCTCAGGATATCGCTGATCTTACAGGCAGCATCGATTTCTCCACGATTACCGAATTTGGATCAGAATCAGATCCACGGGCGTATCGTTTTGACGGGGAGTTGAATAAGGCTAATCGGGGGTTGATGGAATTCCAGGAGATGTTGAAATGTGATGAAAAATTTCTGTGGAACTTGTTATCCTTGACACAGGAAGGCAATTTTAAGGCGGGCCGGTTCGCACTAATCAGTGCAGATGAAATGATTGTGGCACACACGAACGAATCCGAGTATAAGTCTTTCATTTCTAATAAGAAAAATGAGGCTTTGCAGTCGCGGATGATTGTCATGCCGATTCCGTATAACCTGAAAGTGTCGGAAGAAGAGAAAATTTACGCCAAGCTGATTCAGCAAAGTGATATGAAACATGTGCACATTGCTCCGCATGCACTGCGTACAGCAGCTATTTTTTCCATACTTACACGATTGAAGGAAACAAAAAAACAAGGCATGGATCTGGTGAAAAAAATGCGGATGTACGATGGCGAAGAAGTTGAAGGTTATAAAGAAGCCGATCTTCGAGAAATGCAAAATGAATATTTGGACGAGGGCATGTCCGGTATTGATCCACGGTACGTCATTAACCGGATATCCAGCGCTTTGATTAAGCAAAACCTTCAGTGCATTAACGCGCTGGATATCCTGCGTGCGATTAAGGATGGGCTGGATCAACACGCCTCGATCACAAAGGAAGAACGAGAGAGGTATTTGAACTTTATCGCCCTGGCACGTAAAGAGTATGATGAACTTGCGAAGAAAGAAGTGCAGAAAGCTTTTGTTTATTCGTTCGAAGAGTCAGCCAAAACGTTGTTTGAGAATTATCTGGATAACATTGAAGCGTTCTGCAACTGGTCCAAAATACGTGATCCGCTGACAGATGAAGAGATGGACCCGGATGAGCGGCTAATGCGTTCCATTGAGGAGCAGATTGGTATCTCCGAAAATGCGAAGAAAGCGTTCAGGGAAGAGATTCTGATTCGAATCTCGGCTTACTCCCGTAAGGAGCGCAAGTTTGAATACAGTAGTCATGATCGTCTGCGGGAAGCGATTGAGAAAAAGTTGTTCGCTGATCTCAAGGATATCGTCAAGATTACAACCTCAACGAAAACACCGGATGCTACGCAATTGAAGCGCATGAATGAAGTCATTAAACGTCTTATCGAAGAACATGGATACACAGCAGCAAGTGCCAATGAATTGTTAAGATACGTAGGTAGTTTGCTTAACCGTTAACCTGCTGCACCATTCCGAATTAGGTCCTGAAGATTTGTTGTGAGGCTCCTTCACAATAGATTCAGGGCCTTTTTACATTAAAATAATCCAATAATAAACATATTTATACAATTAAATATAATCAATCCCATATTAAATAGTTCTTAGGGTATATGTGTGATTAGGTAGTTTAGTCTATAATCAATTAAAATCTGTTTAATTTTGGTTGAAAAAGTTATTGAGGAGTTGATCCGATAGGATATGGGCAGCATTTCGGCTGAAAGGCAAAAACAACTGGATTATGTGGGGTTAACTGCACAGGATTTGAAACTACTTGCTGATCATCGGCCTGTCTTCGAAAAAGTTGTTGAAGAAGTGGTGGATCACTTCTACAAGCATGTTGGGAAGTATCCTGAATTAATAGAACTGATCGCCAGGTTTTCCAATATTGAACGCTTGAAGGAAACACAGCGGATGTATTGGTTATCCATGACAGATGGCATCGTGGATGATGCATATATTGAACAACGAATCACCATTGGATTAGTTCATTCGCGCATTGGACTGACAACCAACTATTATCTCGGTGCTTACATGGCGTATCTGGATATTGCTACCACTATATTTAAGCAGCTTATCCCGGATTCGTGGCACTACGTCATACATGCACTAAGCAAAATGTTCAATCTGGATTCTCAGCTTGTGCTGGAAGCTTATGAGAAAAAAGAAAAAGAGCAGCTTCACCAGCTTACTGCTGATCAGGATGGTACACTACAAGCGATCACACAAATTACACAGGAGCTCACCGGTATGATTACGGAATTAAATGAAAATGCACTATCCATTTCCGCTGTAGCGAAGGAAACGGTTGTTTCCCAGGATCAGGCGCATGTACTCCTGGAAGAGTTAACTGGAGGAATGCAGCAGATTGAAAAAATGGGTGAGCTCATTCGTGAAATTTCGGATCAAAGTCACCTTGTTGGCTTGAACGCTGCAATTGAAGCGGCGCATGCCGGAGAGTTTGGACGTGGGTTCGAAGTGGTTGCAAGTGAAGTACGCAAGCTGGCGGCAAGCTCCAGAGATGCGCAAAGCAAAATTCAATCCAATCTGAATCAGATCATGGAAATATTAAAAAGAGTGCAGCAGGAGTCTGAGCGTACTTCGAGCGGGGCGCGAAGTCAGGCCGCACGTTCATCCGAGCTTGCCGTTTTTGCGACAGCGATGGAGAAACTTGCAACAGATTTGAGGAAACTGTAGCAGTAACGTGAACCCGGTGCACCAGGAACCTTCCATACCGTTTCCGGTTGTAATAAGCTATAATGGGTAGACAAACCTGCTGTTGTTATAGATAATATAGCCGGAGACAGGCGATTTAAAAAGAGGTCGAGGTGATTAGATGGCTTCTATCCATGATGTAGCCAAAGAAGCGGGAGTATCTGTTGCAACCGTTTCCAAAGTGTTGAACGACTATCCGGATGTTAGCGAAAAAACACGCAAAAAAGTAAATATAGCTATCGAACTATTAAAATATCAACCCAATGTAGTCGCTCGTGGACTGGTTAAACGCCGTTCATGGACAGTGGGGGTACTGCTTACCGTTCCGTTTACGAATCCGTTTGTATCCGAGTTACTTGAGGGTATCAAAACAGCCTTGGAAAATAGCGGTTATGATCTTGTTCGATTATCAACTCGATTTGATGACCCTACATATTCTTTCATCAAGCACTGCCGTAGCCGAAATGTGGATGGCGTTGTTGTTTTCGGGGAAGGCCGGGAAAACAAAAGCATTCAGGAACTGGTTTCAGCAGAGATACCAACCATGTTCATTGATACCGATCTGTTTGGCAAACGCGCAGGTTACATTACGACAGACAATGTAAATGGTGTTGCCATGGCAGTGAAGCATCTGCATGAGCTTGGGCATCGAAAGATTGCCTACATTTCAGGTACACTTGGACCTGCTGTAGCTAACCTTCGATTAGATGGATACAAGGAAGGACTTCGTTTATGTGGCATTCCTTATGCAACGATCTATCTGGAAGTATGCGACTACTCATTTGATGGCGGTGCCAAGGCAGCTCGGCGTTTGCTGGCTCTTAGGGAACAACCTACAGGCATCATCTGTGCCTCGGATATGTCTGCTTTTGGCGCGATCCATGAGATTGAGAAACATGGTTTCAGTGTGCCAGAGGATATCTCAGTGGTCGGATTCGACAATACGTATTATGCTGAGGTGTTTAAGCCGGGATTAACAACGGTGAATCAGAATATCTACACCATAGGTATTCGAGCGATTGAATATCTGATTGCGATGATTGAGAATCCAACCTATACACCTCCTGTCGTGACGGAACCTTCGAATTTAATTGTTCGTCAGACGACAGCGCCAGTAAATGAAGTGTATCCAGAACTACCTGCACAGCCATAGGCTGTGCTTTTTTTGTTACCGAGTAGTACGTTAATATTGAAGTGCGAATGGCATGGGTGGCGATCATAAATATAAAAAGAGGGGGATAAACACTAATTTTCCATATTTACAGTAAAAGGTATCATGACATAAATTTGATAATGTAACCGCTTACTYAAAAGTAAAGCAGGTTCCCAAGGGCTCAATCAGGCTCACTTGAGGAGGTTAGGTACCGTGCATTGAAGTTCCTGATTCCATCCGTGCGACGTACTATGTTGCCAGTTAACAGACCAGCAGAGGAAATCCATGCATGCAGAAGTGTGTTGTGAAATGCCCGATGTTTGACCGCGTTACAGGATGGATAACGAATTTCACAAGGAGGAGTTTACGTGCGGAGAAAATGGTTGAGGTTATGCTTGGCAGTAGTTTTAGTCTTTAGTTTGTTGCCAGGGATCGGAGCAGGAGAACAGAAGGCAAGCGCAGCAAATGCAGGTGACATTTTGTTATCTCATTCGTTTGAGGATGGCACAACTCAAGGTTGGACAGCCCGGGGCGGAGTGACGGTTGGGGTGATTGGGGATCAGGCATACCAAGGTACACATTCCCTAAAAACAACGGGACGTACGGAAGCCTGGAATGGACCTTCGCTTTCATTGTCAGATGTAGTGAACAAGAATGCTGTCGTTGAAATTTCTGGTTATGTGAAACTGGTTGCTGGTTCAGCACCGGCTAATCTGAAATTCACTGTGGAACGCCTTGATGGCAACGGGGATACGCAGTACGATCAGGTTAACGCAGCCGAGCAAGTAACCGATCAGAAATGGGTGAAGTTGCAAGGGGAATATAGTTATGAACAAGGCAGTGGCCTGCAACTGTATTTGGAGAGCACGGATGCAACAGCTGCTTATTTGTTAGATGAGTTCCAGATCCGGCTTGTTAAACCTGCTCCAGAGAATCCAGGTGAGCCGGGAGAACCAGGCAAAGCTTTGTTTAACGCTGATTTTGAAGATGGGAATATCGGAAAATGGAAGCCACGCGGTACTGAAAAGCTGGAGGTAGTCAGCGGCATCGGACACAATAGTAACCGCAGTTTGAAAACTTCCTCCAGAACGGAGACGTTTCATGGACCGTTGGTAGAGGTGCTGCCTTACTTGCAAAAGGGAAGTACAGTTCATGTCTCCTTCTGGGCGATGTATGATGAAGGGCCTGCAACACAGGTGATCAACGGCTCATTGGAGAAGGAATTTAACGGTGACTCCACTAAGCTTGAATATGCAACCTTTGCTTCTACTACGCTCAATAAAGGCCAGTGGAAGAAGATCGAAGCAGATGTCATCGTGCCAGCAGAAAGCACAGGTGTAAGTGGGTTACGAATGTATGCCGAGACACCGTGGAAGCAGTCTTCCGAAGTGACTGAGACGGATACCATTCCGTTCTACATCGATGATGTGCAGATTACAGCAACGGAAGCGATCGCGATTGAAAAGGATATACCAGATTTGGCAAAAACGCTGGGCACGTCTTATGCACTGGGCGCAGCAATTGACCAAACGGCTCTGGATGCACAAGATCCGCACTCGGATCTGCTCAAGAAACATTTTAAAAGTATTACTGCGGGCAACTTCATGAAAATGGATGCCATGCAACCAACGGAAGGCAATTTTGTCTGGTCTGAAGCGGATCGACTGGTTAACTTTGCTGCAGCGAACAATATGGAGGTCAGAGGCCATACGCTGCTCTGGCACAGTCAAGTGCCGGATTGGTTCTTTACCGATCCAAACGACCCTTCAAAGCCGGCTACGCGTGAGCAGCTTCTGAAACGAATGAAAACACATATCCAAACGATTGTGAGCCGTTACAAAGGCAAAGTGCATACGTGGGATGTTGTCAATGAAGTCATCTCGGATGGCGGCGGTCTGCGTGATCAGGCTAGCAATTCGAAATGGCGGGATATCATTGGCGATGTAGACGGCGACGGAGATGACAGTGACTACATTGAACTGGCTTTCCGTTATGCACGCGAGGCTGACCCTGACGCGGTGCTGGTTATCAATGATTACGGTATTGAAGGCAGTGTCAGCAAAATGAACGACATGGTCAAACTTGTAGAGAAACTGCTGGCTAAGGGTACACCAATTGATGCCATCGGTTTTCAAATGCATGTATCCATGTATGGACCGGATGTAAAACAAATTCGTGAAGCATTCAACCGGGCGGTAGCTCTGGGGGTTCACATTCAAGTAACAGAGCTGGATATGTCGATCTATTCCGGGAATTCGGAGCAGGAGAAACCTGTAACGGATGAAATGATGCTGGAGCAAGCTTATCGTTACCGTGCATTGTTTGACCTGTTCAAAGAGTTTGACGATCGTGGTGTTATGGACAGTGTGACGTTATGGGGACTTGCTGATGACGGCACATGGCTGGATGATTTCCCAGTCAAGGGCAGAAAGGATGCACCGCTGCTGTTTGACCGTAAACTGAAAGCTAAACCGGCTTACTGGGCATTAGTTGACCCCGCATCCTTGCCTGTATATCGAAATGAATGGACAGCCGCACAATCCAAGGTGTCTTTGCCGGATCGTAAAGGACAGGAGGATACTCTCTGGGGAGCTGTTAAGGCACAGCCATTCTCTCATGTCATTGAAGGCGCAGCAGGCACTTCAGGAGAAGTGAAGACATTATGGGATGGTAAAAAACTTAATCTGCGTATTGAAGTCAAAGATGCCACACGTTTGAAGGGCGACCAAGTAGAGGTTTTTGTCAGCCCAGAAGATTTGGCAACGAGCAAAAAGACCAACACACCGAAAGATGGACAATACGTCTTTAATCGGGATGGCGGCAAAGGGAAGGATCAGAAGCTGTATCAAGTAAAGGAGAATAAATCAGGATATATTGTCTATGCATCTTTACCGTTCTCCTCAGCTGATCTGACCGAAGGCAAAGTATTATCTCTGGATTTCCGTATCACGGATAAACAGCCTAACGGTAAAACTTCCATTATTGTCTGGAACGATACGAATAATCAGCAACCACAGAAAAAGGAAAGTCGGGGCAAGCTTAAGCTGGGACCGGCATTGAAACAAGTCAAAGTTACGTATGGCACTCCTGTTGTAGATGGCAAGGAAGATAAGGTATGGAAAAAAGCGGTGAGCATCACAACGGATGTTAAGGTTGCCGGAAATGCTGGTGCCAAGGCAAAAGCGAAATTGCTTTGGGATGAAAAGTATCTCTATGTGCTCGCTGATGTCAAAGATCCTTTACTGAGTAAAAAAAGTGCGAATGCACACGAGCAGGACTCCATTGAGTTATTTATTGATCTGAACAAAAATCAGACCAGCAATTACGAGGATGATGATGCACAGTACCGGGTTAATTTCGACAATGAAGTTTCCTTCGGAGGCAATGCTCGTAAAGAGTTGTTTAAGTCGAGTGCACGTTTGACCAAGGATGGATATGTGATCGAGGCAGCTATTCCACTGGAAAATGTTAGCTCCAAGCAAAGCAAATGGATTGGTTTCGATCTGCAGGTGAATGATGACGGTGCAGGGGATGGCAAACGCAGCAGTGTCTTCATGTGGAGTGATCCTTCAGGCAATTCGTACCGTGATACGTCCGGATTTGGCAGCCTTATGCTAATGAAAAAATAAGACTGTAGATCAAGCACTGGATCAGGATGTTTAATGAAGCGTGTAAATATGCAAAATCAGGTATAAATGGCCTGTGCTTCTGGAAATAAGTGTTGATTTTCGTCGCTGGGACGTTTAGACTATAGACATTCATCATAAACGGGTTTCAAATGTATGCCATTCGGTTTATGACTAAGTCGTTGGTCGCAAAGTCAAATGATACGGAGGGAGTGCCTGTCATCCAGACAGCGCACTCGCTTCTTTTTTACATTCACATACATATGAGGATCGCCCGGCTGAAAGGAAAGAGTGAGTGGAGCACATACATGGCACGTACAACCTACAACTTGTTATTTTATCCTATATCATTGCATCGGTAGCCTCTTATGCAGCACTTGATCTTGCAGGCCGTGTATCTCTGACGAGCGGAAGGGCACGTCACTGGTGGGTTGCTTGCGGCGCTATCTCGATGGGGCTTGGCATCTGGTCAATGCACTTTGTTGGCATGCTTGCTTTTGTGCTACCTATGCACGTTTCATATTCCACAGATCAAGTCATTTTGTCCGTTTTGCTTGCTATTGCTGCATCGGGGGTGGCACTGGATTTTGCCGGCCGTCAGTCCAATAAAATCAGTACGCTCGTGATTGCGGGCTTGCTGATGACAACAGGAATTACCTCCATGCATTACGTAGGGATGGCAGCGATGTCAATTACTGTGACGTACAAGCCTGTTCTAGTATCTTTATCGATTCTTATTGCAGCCGCTGCTTCGTTTGCCGCACTGTGGCTTATGTTTTATTTTAACCGCCGGGACTCGAAGCGTGATTGGGTTTACAAAATTGGCAGCGGATTTATTATGGGTCTTGGCATTACAGGCATGCATTATACCGGGATGGCAGCTGCACATTTTCATCAAGCTGCAGTAATTCCTGAGAGCTTGAGCAGACAAATGGAGGCAGAGGTTCTTGCTTATCTGATTACAGCAGGTTCATTTATTACGATAGGACTAACAATACTTGGCAATTTTATTAATCAGCGGATGTCCCAGAAGGATCAGCGTATTCGTGAGAACGAACAGTGGTATCAAGCACTGTACCATAATCATTCGGATGCCATCGTTTCCGTGGATCGCGAGGGTATCATTAAAGGTATTAATGCAGTAGTCACTACAATTACTGGATATCCTGAGAAAAGGGTAATTGACCGCCCAATTAATCAAATCATTGAGCAGATCAGTGTCGAGTGTTCGAGTAATGATAACGCTCGCACATGGGACAACCAGGAATTGCAACAGCGGCATTACATTGCGAAAATGAGAAATACACGAAATGAGATTCTAGACCTTAGCATTGCGGTCATTCCAGTCATTATTGATGAAAACCATGTCGGCAGCCATATTCTGATTAAAGATATTACGGAAGAGACCCAAGCTCAGGAAAACATCCGTCATCAGGCTCTGCATGATCCGCTTACAGGGCTGCCTAATCGACGCAAGCTGGATGAAGTGCTGGCTTCTACGATACAAGTATGTGAACAAAAACAGCATAAGTTTGCTGTGATGGTTATGGATATCGACCGCTTCAAAATGATTAATGACTCCTTGGGCCATTCTATTGGAGATATTTTTTTGAAAGAAGTGAGCAACCGAATTGTAACGATTATTGAAGCTTCGCATCCGGAGGCAATGTCTAATGTTACGCTGGCCCGAATGGGCGGGGATGAGTTTACAATGGTGGTCACAGGAGAACAAGCGAATGAGCTGCAAGTTGTTCATTTGGCAGAACAGATTGTTCAAGCGATTCAGCAACCTTATCGTTTAAAGGAAAATGATTTTTATGTAACAGCCAGTATCGGTATTGCCATGTACCCTGAACATGGGGTAGGAACGGATGCCTTGATTAAACATGCGGATTCCGCAATGTATGAGGTGAAGAAAAATGGCAAGAACGGCTACCAGTTCTATACGGCCCAGCTCGACTCTGAACTTTATGAACGAATTGAGTTGGAGGGTTATCTAAGGAAAGCGCTGGAGCGCAATGAGATGGTGCTGTACTATCAGCCGCAGATACGCACAGAGGACAGTCAAATGATCGGGGTTGAAGCTCTGATTCGCTGGCAGCACCCGATTAAAGGCCTACTTGCACCCGATGTATTTATCCCGCTGGCTGAAGAGACTGGCATGATCTATGAGATCGGCAACTGGACGCTTCGTGAAGCTTGCCAGCAGATGAAACTCTGGCATGCCAGCGGAGGACCGCTCATCCCGGTGTCTGTCAACTTGTCCAGTCAGCAATTTCACCAGTCCAACCTTGTGGAGCAGGTAAAGAATGCTTTAACTGAGACAGGGCTGGAAGCCAAATATCTGGAACTGGAAATCACAGAGAGCATGATGATGGATGCAGCAGTGTCCACGGCAATTCTAAACGAGCTTTCTGCTTTAGGTGTGAAGATCAGTCTGGATGATTTCGGCACGGGATACAGCTCACTAAGTTATCTGAAGCATTTCCCGATCCACAAACTCAAGATCGACCGCTCGTTTGTCACGGATATTACCGAAAGCCACAGTGATCAGGCGATCGTAGCCACGATTATCTCGATGGCCCAGAATCTTAAGATGGAAGTGATCGCAGAAGGGATTGAGACCAAAGGCCAGCTCGATATTCTGATGCAAAATGATTGTCGGGAGATTCAGGGTTACTATTTTAGCAGGCCATTACCAGCAAGCGAAGTGGAAAATATTTTCTTTGTACCCTTGCGTTTGCTTGGGGAACGTAACACGGTGTTTCATTCGGTATAAACGGCCAAGAGGCAAGTTCCTGAGTTGTATCTGGAACTTGCCTCTTTTTGATTATAGAAGTATGACTGCTTGTGTCTATAAAAACTTGCGGTGGTGCTTTTTGCCGTCATAGGTGAACCAGATCGGTTTATCCTCCACACGGGTCTCCACGTGCACCGTACGTCCCCAGAGGCGGTACAGATACGGGAGTGTGCGCTCCATGTATTTCAAATCCAGCTCGATGCCCTCATATTGATGTTTCAATACGAGTTCGCCAGTACGCAGATAGTCTGCATCTTGTACGACCAGATACGGAGAGCCGCCGTTAATGCGGGAAAATACAAGCTGGTCGCGGATGTTTTCCCAGGACTTGTCGGTGATTTTCCAGTCCGGGCCTTTTTTCTCAAACACGTAGAGATCGAGATCCTCAGTTAACTTTTTGGTCATGTAGTTACGGATAAAGGCTATTATCCAGAAATACGGTGACGATTCGGAATACCGGAAGATGATGAATACCGGATTGCTTGTCGTTATGTATGGAACGTCAATGTGGACGCTATTAGTTCAATTGGGCATAACGGTCGAAGAGATAAACAGTTCATCGAACATTTCTATATTGTTACAGTGGGGACAGTACATGACGAAGCGCTTCTTCAAGTGGAAAGCACGATTACGCGTGAAGAAATAGCCGCGATCAAAGCTTGTATGACAAATGTTGCAACACTTGATGTACCGTTGAAGGTTGATGTTGAAATTATGCAACGATGGGGTGAAGGAATTAAGCAGGAAGATTAATCTGGAACGATTTACGTAGGACACCATATGTGTAGATTAAAAAACAGCCGTATAGGCTGTTAGAAAAAGCATGGTATGTTAAGAGTCTTTTAAAAGTAACTCGCATAATTCTGAAAACATGGATTGTCTATGCATTGCTTTTAATAGATACTTTGGGTTAATATCACTATTCATAATTTTGTCTATATATCCGCAAAATTCGTGGTAATTAGGCATATTATTTACATTTAATTCTTGGACAGTTATTCCATGATTTTGCAACTTATTTAATATGTTATCAGAAATTAAAGCAGTAGTATCATTTATTTCGCGGTTGTCTACTAAATAGCGGCGGCGTGAATTCATTGAAATCATTAAAGAGTTCAGTAAGTTTGTTTGATCTTCTGTTACCTCATGATCGAGTAGATACATGAAATAAGGGTGACTATCACCGCCTATTACCATTTTCATCAGTTTGATTTGATACTTCAACAGTTCAATTTCTTTGTTCAAAAGATCGCTTCCTTTATTTATTTATTTATTTATTTATTTAATAGTGTAGCAAGGCGCTAGAGGACTTACAAATTAATTAAAGAAGAATGCCAGCAATTACCCGAGCATAGCCTTGTGGTATATCACATTGGAATATTAAGAAATCTATCAATTTCTTTTCGATCTCGTCAGTGACAGAATCGAGGAAATCAGCTATTTTGCTAGAATGCTTAGATAAGTATTTAGCTTCTTTACTAGCAACTCCTAACCAGTCTAACAGAGTGTCAAGAGCTTCTCCACCATGTCGCAATGCTTTGACAACAATAGTCTTTTTAAAACCCATTGCATCAACTGTGTCATTAGCAGGTTCTTCAACTATAGTTGGTTGTGGAAAGTGTGGTTGTACTCGATCTTGTGGATTAGCAGCATAAGTTAACGACGGAGCAACTACGCCAAGACCTAAAGCTACTACTAATGTAGCAGCAACATACTTGATTTTTTTTGAATATCAATATATTACACCTTTATACTATTTTTTCCTCTAGAGCCTTTTTTGAATATAAATGGGCGTGTATTAAATGTCAATAAAATACTTAATTTTACTATATTATATTATTTACTCTATTTTTAGTCATTTCTTGTCTAACTGCTTAAAGAAATCGGCTTCAAAGGGGGAATCATGGAAAAGAAATCGCTTATCACTAAAAAGGGAAAGGACGTGAAAACTGAAATCGGGAAGGAAAAGAAAACAATGCGGAGCGGTCGTTCATACGGTCGCCAAGCGGAAGTAATCGTTTCGGAACGCGGTCAAGAAATGGTCGCCATCATGAAAGAACACTTCGATCGTTTTCACCTGTTACCCGAACAATTCGATAAGCCGCTTGAAATGGCGCTGCTTAACATGGAACTTCGGAACCTGACGAATCCGAAACGAATCAATTTCGAACGCGGTCTTGTAACGTTCTCGCCGTCGTCCGCGTCCAAATGCGAACGGGAATTGTTCTATAAGGCGTTGAAAGTCGATAAGGACGAACAAGTAATGTTCCCGTATCAGAAACGTTGGGTTCGTAACGGTTCCGCGATTCACGGCGCTGTTCAAAAGGATCTGATTTATGCCGAGCGTATGGAAGCCGCGAAGTTTACCGTTGACCGTATGCCCGACAAAACGCCCGCATGGGAACACAACTTGAAGGACGTTAAGCAAGTCGAGCATAACGGCATTCGATTCCAAATCTTCCGCATGATGGACGGTATTCTTGTTTACAAGGACGGTTCGAAGGTTGGCTTCGAGTTCAAGACGAAATCAACGACGTTGGGTGCGATTGGCGAATACAAAATGAAGGACGCCCAAGACGGGCATAAAGAAAAATGCGTTTCTTATTCGATTCTCTTCGACGTGGACGAGTTCTATTTGACGTATGAAAGTCTTGCTAAGGATGGATGGAACAAAGGCGAAGAAGCTAAAGTGGGTCTAAATGAAGCAATTGTGAGAAAGTATATTCTTGAGCAAGAAGCTTATGGTCAGGCGGTAGATAAGCAGAATGTAAAAGTAATACGAAGATCCATTCAGTAGTAATCGGAGGCAAAAGAAGTAAAACGAGTTTAACTGGTAAGTGAAGGTGACAAATAACACTGAGAACAACCTTGCTGTCAGGCTAGCGTTTTTAGGCAGAGTTTGGAAACAGGGGGTATACTCCGAGAGAAAACCACCCGTTGGACGGGTGGTCATGATTTCAAAATATTATCACTCCAACCTATAAAAACTTGCGGTGGTGCTTTTTGCCGTCATAGGTGAACCAGATCGGTTTATCCTCCACACGGGTCTCCACGTGCACCGTACGTCCCCAGAGACGGTACAGATACGGTAGCGTGCGCTCCATGTATTTCAGATCCAGTTCGATGCCCTCATACTGATGTTTTAATACGAGTTCGCCGGTACGCAGATAGTCTGCGTCCTGTACGACCAGATACGGTGAGCCGCCGTTAATACGGGAAAATACAAGCTGGTCGCGGATGTTTTCCCAAGACTTATCGGTAATTTTCCAGTCCGGGCCTTTTTTCTCGAAAACGTAGAGGTCGAGATCTTCGGTTAACTTTTTGGTCATGTAGTTACGGATAAAGGAAGTATCTGAATCGAACTCGCGTACCTCGAACATTTTGGCCCGGCCTTGCCCAGGCTGGCGTCCCCATCGCTCCTGCTCCTCACGGGTGGGGTGATCCCAGCGCCGTTCAATGTCTTCGAAGATTTTCAGTCCCAGGTAATATGGATTCAAACTTTGCTTGGACGGCTGTACAACGGAAGAGTTCAGCTTGGCAAATTCGATCGTATCCTCACTGCTTAAGTCGAGTTCTCTTATAATACGTTGATGCCAGTAGGAGGCCCAGCCTTCGTTCATGATTTTGGTCTCCATCTGTGGCCAGAAATAAAGCATCTCTTCCCGCATCATACTCATAATATCCCGCTGCCAGTCAGTGAGGACCTCCGAGAACTCCTGAATGAACCACATAATATCCTTCTCCGGCTCCGGTGGGAAGTGATGCACCTGTAAGCTGTCCGTGGGCTTTTCTTCAGCCTGCAGATTGTCTAGCGACCACAGATCGTCATATTGACCTTCCGGTTTAGGTGGTTTCTCACCACGCTGTTCCCGGATTTTCATCTCCATGTAACGCTGTTTGTCAAGATGCCGGGGTTTGATGAGCTGCGGGTCCACATGTTCCTGAATGGCAATCACCGCATCGATAAAGGATTCAACAGCCTCTGTACCATATTCCATCTCATAGTTGCTGATCCGATCTGCCGTGGCAGCCATACTCTCCACCATATTGCGATTGGATTTGGAGAAGCGGGCGTTGTTTTTGAAAAAGTCACAGTGTGCGAGCACGTGGGCGACGATTAATTTATTCTGAATCAGAGAGTTGCCATCCAGCAGGAAGGCGTAACAAGGGTTGGAGTTGATGACGAGTTCATAAATTTTGCTCAGGCCAAAATCATATTGCATTTTCATCTTGTGAAACGTTTTGCCAAAGCTCCAGTGGCTGAACCTCGTTGGCATGCCGTAAGCACCAAAGGTGTAGATGATATCCGACGGGCAGATCTCGTAGCGCATCGGGTAATAATCGAGGCCGAATCCATCGGCAATCTCCATAATTTCAGCAATAGCGTATTCCAGTTCACGGATTTCATCGGTCATCCTAGGCTGCCTCCTTCTCTTTTTTGAAAAAAGCTGCGGAGCGCTTTGTACACTTCGCCTTTTTCCTTGATGACGTAATACATAAACTGATCCATCTTAATATGGCGGTAGGCGGACATAAGTGTACTACTGCGGTTGTATTGGTTGACTTCACCATAACCGAACATGTTGCTGCGCTTCATTAATTCGCCGATCAACTTCACACACCGCTCATTATCCGAGGTCAGATTATCGCCGTCTGAGAAGTGGAAGGGGTAGATGTTATAACTCGAAGGAGGATAACGTTTGTCGATAATATCCAGTGCCTTCATRTATACAGAGGAGCAGATCGTACCTCCGCTCTCGCCGCGAGTGAAAAATTCTTCTTCCGTCACTTCTTTGGCTTCCGTGTGGTGAGCCAGAAACACAATTTCGACTTTCTCATACTGACGACGAAGAAAACGTGTCATCCAGAAGAAAAAGCTGCGGGCGCAATATTTTTCAAATGATCCCATCGACCCGGATGTATCCATCATGGCAATAATGACCGCATTGGACTGGGGAATGATTTTGTCTTCCCACGTCTTGTAACGGAGATCATCTGGACTGATGTGATGAATGCCTGGATTGCCCGTTGTTGCATTGCGGCGCAGATTCTCCAATATCGTACGTTTCTTGTCAATGTTGGACTGCATGCCTTTTTTGCGAATATCGTTGAAGACCACGGTATGTGTCTCGATCAGATCCTTATCCTTTTGTTTCAGATCCGGCAATTCCAGTTCGGCAAAAAGGATATCTTCTAATTCCTCGATGCTGACCTCAGCTTCCACAATGTCATGACCTGGTTGATCGCCGGCTTTTTCGCCTTTGCCTGGCTTCTGGGACGCAGGATCACGGCCAATGACATCACCGACCTGGCTATCGCCGTCCCCCTGACCGACATGTTTTTGCTTCTGGTAGTTATAGACAAAACGGTACTCATCCAGACTACGGATGGGTACCTTGATGATTTGTTGTCCATCGGACATGATGATATTTTCTTCAGTAATCAGATCGGGCAGATTTTGCTTAATGACATCTTTCACCTTTTGCTGATGGCGCTGCTGGTCTTGGTACCCTTTGCGGTGAAGCGACCAATCTTCCCGGGATACGACGAAAGAGTAAGGCTGGTGTGAATTTGACATGTAGGCACCCCCCATTGATTACGCGGCACAGTTTGGCCTGTCGGTAATTAAGTATATTCACGGGCGGGGATGATATGTGATGCGATCTCAACTAAAATGAATGAACTGCGCTGAATTCGTTTTTATAATAGGTTAAAGCGAGGTATATGTTTAAGTTTTACAAAAATCATGATCATATGTGATATCTTTCCTTTACAATAGAGAAAAAGGTCTGATTCTGAGCATCGAACCCAGATGCATGTAAAGGAAGGATTAAGTGTGGATAAACGTGCAGTAAAAGCCTGGATTATGTATGACTGGGCCAATTCGGCTTATGCAACAACCGTACTGGCAGCGGTATTGCCTGTATTCTATGCTTCTGTGGCTGCGGCAACACTGGACAAAGAGACTGCGGCTTCTTACCTTGCTTATACACATTCGATTGGAATGTTATGTGTGGCGCTGTTAACCCCGCTGCTGGGAACACTGGCTGATCTATCGGGACGAAAAGGGGATTTCCTGCGTGTATTTGCGATAACGGGAATTGTTGCGACGCTCGGCTTCAGTGCAATTGGAGAAGGAGACTGGTTGCTTGCGTCTGCTCTGCTCGTATTATCCACGATTGGATTTGCCGGTGGGAATACGTTCTATGATGCGATGTTACCCGATTTAGTTCCTACAGAACGAAGAGATATGGTGTCCTCCAAAGGTTACGCCTATGGTTATATTGGCGGAGGGCTCCTTCTTGCAATCAATCTGTTAATGATTCAGCAGCCGGGCTGGTTCGGAATGCCGAGTACACTTGCCGGCACGCGACTTGCATTTATTTCGGTTTCACTTTGGTGGCTGCTGTTTTCTATTCCAATCTTTCGGCATGCACCCAAACGGCCTGCTTCGCCTGATCTGCCTGCATCGTGGACTGGTTACACGAAGGTTGGTGTAAGGAGATTACGGCAAACCTTCGGGCAAATACGACGTTTTCCGCAACTACTTCGAATGTTGGTGGCATTCTGGTTTTTTAATGACGGGATCAACACCATCATTCTGATGGCCACGATCTATGGGACAAGCATTGGCATTGGCACATCGGATTTGATGCTGGCCTTGCTAATTACGCAATTTATCGGTTTTCCGTGTACGTTGCTTCTGGGTGCATGGGCGCAACGGTGGGGAGCGAAGCAAGTATTGTTGGTAAGTTTGAGTGTCTATATTTGTATCGTTATTCTGGGTTACTTTATGACCCAAGCGCTTCACTTTTATGTGCTCGCTGGGTTGGTTGGCGTTGTGCAGGGGATTAGTCAATCAACAGCGCGTTCCCTATTCAGCAATCTGATGCCAGCTGGACGAACGGGTGAGTACTTTGGATTTGTTAACATTACAGGGAAGTTCGCTTCGATCTTTGGCCCATTTGTATTTGGGTACGTGGGACAGATTACAGGTTCTACCCGTTGGGGGATTCTGTCACTGATCTTCTTTTTTGTAGCCGGCATTGCGGTATTGTTGACTGTACAGGTGCAGAAAGGAATGCAGGATGCCCGGTCAGCCGACCAGGAAGAACTGGAACGTATGCAAGGCCTAGGTATGGCTGGAAAAGGGAAGGATGTTACCTTTACCGGATAAAGTTTAGTTTGGTTAGATTAAGTTAGGTTAGGCTAGTTAGATTAGGTTTGATATTGTAATCGTTTCGTGTCTCTTATTGATTATCTCGGTCTCTGGATTCTGTTTATCTCATAACAGGAACTGGAGGCTTTTTTGCAATGTTACGTACTTAGATCAGGGGCAAGCGAATAAATTATGAAAAGGTGAAAATAAAAGATTGACATGATACATTTTGTATCATAGAGTAAAGGTATAAATACATATTGTATCCTAGAGTGTCGAAATTTCCTGTCATTAGCAAGGTAATGATCATTCGGTCGATCCGATCCCACCGCATATTCTTATAAATTTACAGAGGAGAGGCTGCCATTGATAGATACGCAAGGAAACGGACTTGTCTTTTTATTATGCGTTCCCCGCAGTGGCAGTTCGTTATCCACCGTTATGTTGCAAAATCATAGTCGCATATTTGCCACGCAAGAGATGTGGTTTCTGATGAATCTCGTCGATTTGTCCAAGGCTGACTCTCGCGCTTACGGTGGCAGTTCCATCATCCGTCAATTTTATCAAGCGATGGTGTCCGAAGATGTTTTCGAAAAGGCATGCAGAAGCTTTGCTCTTGAAATATATAATGGATTCCTGGAAGGGAGCGGAGCAGACTTCATCGTTGATAAATCTCCGCGTTATTATTATATGCTTGAATGGCTGGATCGGTTGTTTCCGCAGTCCAGACGCATTCATCTTCAGCGTAATCCCCTTTCTGTAGCGGCATCCTTTAAAAAAGTAAATCACCATACCGGCGAAAAATTTGATCTGATCCAGAGTCTCAATAGTTCAAAACTCAATATGAAAGCCATAGATCTGACGCTTGGATTAACTCGATTAAATGATTATTTTGCCGAGGCTCATCCATGTGCCTACGAATTGAAGTACGAGCAACTCGTCATGAGACCACAGGAAGAACTTGAGAAGTTATGCACTTTTCTAGGCATCTCTTATGAACAAGGCATGGAGCGCTATGGACAGTTTGTTCATAGTACGAAAGCTGACATGTTCTACAGTATGGGGGTAGGGGACCCATTCCTTTCATCTCATCAGGAGGCTCATCAAGGTTCGGTTAACAACTGGAAAAACATACTCAAAAGACAGGAAGTTGAATTATATTGCCGTGTACTCGGAGCGAATCTATTTCATAGGATGGGATACAGTGAACAGTTACAAGCAGCAGAACAGTGGACGGGGGTCCACTTTCAGGCGGAGCCGGATCAGGAGGTACTAGAGCGGCTTGGGAAACAGCTCGCGGTGGCTACGGAGTGCCGTTGGCAGCCGAATTACCGAATGAATGCGTTGATGGTTGGCTCACATAATCGGTCTCCGATCCAGAGAAGCAGTGAGGGACAGGAATCGGCAAAGATTGATCCGGCACTAGAAGCCGTGGCTACGATCAGACAGCTGCAAGCAGCTCTTCGAGCAGCAGATCAGCGACTGGAACGTGGGTACACGGAGCGGGAACGTTTGAAGAAGCAGCTTGATTCTGCCCAAAGTAAATTACATCGTATCAAATCATGGATACCATTTGGTCATCAAATCAGCGCCTGGGCATCCCAGCGTAAGATCGTTCGGGGAGGAAAGTCATGAGTGCCATAGCTGGAATCGTACATACAGATGGTCAGCAAGCACTATGGGAGGACAGCTGGCGGCTCTATGCGAGTCTTGGACATATCCCGGTGGATACAACAGGGGTATGGAAAGGAGATCAAGCATTCCTCAGTTGTCATGCCCAGTGGATTACGCTGGAGTCTGTGAACGAGAAATTGCCTCTTTATGATGAAGATAGTCGATTGAGTATCACCGCAGATGCCATTCTGGATAATCGGGAACAACTAGCGGATCAGTTGCAGATTTCACGATCAGAGCTGGCTGGACTGGCGGACAGCGAACTGATTCTGAGAGCGTATCAACGCTGGGGAGAAGGTGTGGCTGGTCATCTACTTGGGGACTTTGTATTTGCGATCTGGGATGAACGCCGCCGCATGTTGTTTGCTGCAAGGGATATCACGGGCATGCGGGCATTTTATTACCGACATGACGGTCCACGATTTGCCTTCTGTACGTTGATGAAGCCATTGCTTGAGCTTGGAGGGGGGCAGAAGGCAATCGACGAAAATTGGTTATCCGAATTTCTGGCCATTCCCGACATGCACGATTCAGCTGATATTCATTCCACGGTGTATCGCGGAGTGAACCAGCTGCCCTCTGCGCACACGTTGACGTTTCAAAACGGAAAGATCGAACTTAGGCAGTATCATCGCTGGGATGATGTCGAACCACTTCGACTTAAATCGGATGATGAATATGTAGAAGCTTTTCGTGAAGTGTTCAGCCAAGCCGTAGGTTCTCGCTTACGGACGCATAGACAGGTTGCGGCAGCTTTAAGTGGTGGACTGGATTCAGGGGCTGTTGCGGGTTTTGCTTCCGGGACGCTCCGGAGTCAAGGGAAACAGCTTCAAGCATACAGCTACGTGCCTGTTCCGGATTTTACGGATTACACGTCGAAAACGTTACTCGCAGACGAGCGACCATTTATCCGTTCTACCGTTAATCACGTAGGCAATATCTCGGAGAACTATCTTGATTTTGAAGGACGAAGTCCGCTCAGTGAAGTGGATACGTGGCTGAACATGATGGAGATGCCTTATAAATACTTTGAAAATTCATTCTGGATCCGTGGATTTTATGAAAAAGCAAGTGAGCAGGATGCCGGTATTTTGCTGACAGGTGCACGTGGTAATTTTACGATCTCTTGGGGACCTGCACTTGATTATTACGCCAGTTTGTTGAAAAGTGGCCGTTATTTCCGCTGGTTCCGCGAGATGCAGCAATACAGCGAACGTACAGGCATGTCATTCTCACGTATCGCCCGGATCACAGGCCGTAAAGCATTCCCGGACTTTTTCAAAGGAAACAAGGGGACAGCACAGCCAGCAGGTGCCCAACTGATTCATCCGGATTTGGCCCAGAGAACGGGTGTGCTGGATCGGCTCAAATCCATTCTGGTGCTACAGGGCGGTGCACGAGCTGACGCACTTCAGGTGCGAGCCGACAAGTTCAACAATCTGGCGATCGCGAATAAAAATGGGGCTGTCGCCACCAAGTGTTCTCTCCGTTACCGGGCTTGGGAACGTGATCCAACAAGTGATCCGCGCGTGATCCAATTTTGTCTCTCTGTACCCATTGAACAGTATGTGCGTCAAGGAACGGATCGTTCTCTGATTCGCCGAGCAACGTCACCGGAATTGCCGGATAAGGTAAGGCTCAATCAGCGTGTGCGGGGAGTACAGCCAGCAGATTGGCTTCATCGTATTTTACCTGACTGGCAGGCGTTTACCTCGGAACTGCTAACCTTGTGTTCTGACAGTCAGGTAGCTGGCATATTAAACACGGATCGGATTAAATCAGCTCTCGCTAATTTTCCGAGTCCCAAGCCCGAACTGGCATCCCATCCCGATTTGCGTTTAATGATGCACAGTTTGATTGTATATCGCTTTATTAAGAAGTTTTGATCTACGGTGTAGAGCTCTTGAAAGGAGGTGAATACAATGCAAAACGAAAAAAAGGAATGGCAAGCTCCCGTTCTTGAAGTGTTGGAAGTGAATGAAACAATGGCAGGGGTAGGTTACAGACAAATCGACTGGATTACCGTCCACGATGCCGATATGTACGATCCAACGTCTTAATCTTTTAGTTTCCCCAGCTAGTTCATACTTAAAGGGCGGAAATGCAACCAATCCAGCTTTTTCGCCTCCGCCCTAATATTGAGCTTGTGAATATCAGGGCTTTTTTCATATCTATAAATGAAGGAGGCGCCCTTATTGTTGCCTTTGTACTATGAAGCATATGGTTTACGCTGGTTGAGTCAGATTCCGATGCCTGAGTTGCAGCGTGTAGCTCTGACTGCCGAAACGCAGCAGGATGTAGTTGATGTACAGATCGAGTCATTTGATCTGGCAGGGTTATGGGAGAAATGGGATGTTGGCAGCGACAACTTTGTGGCGCGTGATGGTTGTCTTTTTTTCAGAATCGAAGAAACAGGTCTGTTTTTAATGGAGCACGGGCAAAGGATCGTTGTTTCTCCGGTATCTGGAGCCGATGAGAAAAAAGTCCGGTTGTTTATCCTCGGAACATGCATGTCCATAATTATGATGCAACGTGGCATTCTTCCATTGCACGGTAGTGCAGTTGTGATTAATGGTTGGGCGTACGTATTCGTCGGTTATTCTGGAGCAGGAAAGTCCACGTTGTCAGCGGCACTGGCATCACGCGGGTACCCTCTTCTCACTGATGATGTAGTTGCCTTGACCTGGGATGCTGGAGGAAGGGCCATCGTGTCCCCTGGATATCCCCAGCAGAAATTATGGCAACCCAGTCTGGACGGTTTCGGTATGAAACAGCAGGATTATGCAACCGTGCATGCTGAAATTACGAAGTATGCCATACCGGCTCAACACTATTTTCACGAGAGAGCTGTACCACTCGCAGGCATATATGAGCTTGTACCACAACCGGACCACGAACCCGGGCCTGTGCAACTGGAAGCGGTTAGCGGACTTGAACGTCTTCACTTGCTCTGCTCTCATACTTTTCGTGTTGGACTGGTGATGCGTCAGGGACTTGCCCAATGGCTGTTCGAAACAGCTTCAAAACTCTCAGCCAGTGTGGAGATCAGTAGAATAAGGCGAACCGGTTCAAATTTCACGGCGTTTGCAATGGTGGATCAGATCTTCGAACATATACGCAAAGGAGTGCATACAGAAATATGACAGCCATTACACCCATTCATGCAAAGGATGTAGTAACCCGGAAGGAGGGCAATTTGGTCAGTGATATGGGCGGTGAAAAGGTAATGATGAGCATCAGTTCCGGCAAATATTACAACCTGGGCAGCACAGGCGGACGGATATGGGAAATGATTACGGAGCAGAGAACGCTGGACGAACTGATCGAGACTCTTGCTTCAGAGTATAACGTTGATCCGGATCAATGCCGCGAACAGGTTGTGCCTTTTTTGGAGCACCTTTTACGTGAAGGTTTAATCGATATTTCCCGCGGAGTGTAGGACGATGCTGCTTGGTAAAGTAAGGGCATATTTCTCACTCTCGGGTACGATGCGGCGTTTGATATGGGAGTCTTATATCTTGCTGGGATGGGCACGTATCCAGAAGGCAAGACCATTTGCCAAAATTGCTCCGAGGCTGGGTACGCCCATGGTTGAGACGCCAGTTACTGGACTGAATCGCAATCAAGTGGTTGAAATAAGGAACATATCGAGAGCGCTTATGCTTGCCAGCAAGTATACATTATGGGAAAGTCAATGCCTCGTCATGGCCATAGCTGCTATGAAAATGCTGGAACGGCGTAATATCGCGAGTACGTTATATATGGGCACTGCACGGAATAAGCAAGGACAACTGATGGCACACGCCTGGCTGCGGAGCGGGAAGCTGATCGTGACAGGAGCAGATACGATGGACCAATATACGGTGGTCGGCGTGTTTGGCAATCGATGTCCTGAGAAGGGATCTGGAGAGATTGTCTATGACTCATGAAACGGAATGGTATTCAAAAGGGTTTCCGAGGGAACTCAAGCTGATCTTGAGTATGCTTAGAGGTGATCTTACAGATCTAACTTCCAAGGAGATTGCGAGCCAGATGCGCGATATCAACTGGTCTCTTTTTGTACAGCTTGTGTATCACCATCGTTTGTATTCCGTCATTTATATGAAATTAAAGAACATGGACCTTCCGTATGTTCCGGAGGCAGTGATGATGAGTTTGAAGCAGCAGTATACGACTAATACCTTCCGTATGTTGCATTTAACGGCCGAGATGGAGCAAGTGTGCGGAGCATTTCGGGAGCGGGGCATTCGTACGATTACTTTGAAAGGACCTGCTCTGGCGCATGATCTTTATGGTGATGTGTCCATGCGAACGTCCAAAGATCTGGACATTCTGATTCCAGTTCAAGAGGTCGAGACGGCGGAACGCATTCTCGCGGATCTCGGTTATCAACGCAAGGAGGGCGAGAGGGAACTTACGGTTCGCAGCTGGAAGTGGAGGGAACATCACATCTGTTATATCCATCCCGAAAAGCGGACTCAAGTGGAGGTCCATTGGCGGCTTAATCCTGACTCTGGCCGGGAAACCGATTTTGAGTTGTTATGGAAACGAAGCCGGTTCAGCTCATATACCCAGACACCTGTACGTATGTTGGAAAGAGAAGATTTGTGGGTTTATCTGGTGACACATGGTGCAAGACATGGTTGGTTCAGATTGCGGTGGTTACTAGACAYCGATCAGATGATTCGCACGATGCCTATGGATATGAAAAAGGTAGAGCGTCGTTTGAAAGCAGAGGGCCGGTTATCGATTGGTTCGCAGGCATTACATCTTGCCTCGGATCTGCTGCATACACCGCTGAGTGAGCCATACACATCGATCATGGCTATGCGAGATCGTGCGGGAAAACGATTAGYAAGAGAAGGTGCGCTGTTTATGAATGATATGCTGAACAGTCCGGAAGAACTGCACAACTATCGATCCTATTTGTTTGCCCTTCRAAGTCCCAAGCAGAAATGGTTTTTCTTTATTGAACGTTTATATCCTAGTACCTGGGACGTGCATCAACTGCCGCTTCCACGTCCTTTGTTTTTTCTATATTTTCCGTTACGTCCGTTTCTCTGGTTCTGGCGGCGTTTCAAACGAAGCTCGATGACAGAGAGGGGAAAAGTATGATTTCTGAATTAAAATATTTTATGAGAAAACTTCATCAGGTTGCCGGACCCATTTTATATTGGAATCTGCTGGCTATGATCTGTATCGGTCTAATGGAAGGAATCGGCATCTACATGCTCGTTCCTATGCTTAGTTTAATCGGTGTTTTTGAGATGGGAACGTCAGGCATACATATACCCTGGTTAACCGAGGCACTCCGTCAATTCCCGGAAAAAGGTCAATTGATTCTTGTTCTGTCCGCTTTTGTACTTATCGTCTCTGGACAGGCGTGGATGCAGCGCCTTCAGACAATCCGTAGTACCCGTATTCAGCAGCAATTCGTACGAACGCTGCGCCTGGAAACCTATAGTTCGATCCTTAGAGCACAGTGGTCTTTTTTTCTCCAAAAACGAAAATCCGATTTTAACCATATATTAACGACAGAGCTCGCGCGTGTTAGTCAGGGAACAAGTCTGATGTTGCAAATGGCAGCTTCTCTCATTTTTACGGGGATTCAGATCGGCCTGGCTTTCTGGTTATCCGCCAAGTTGACAGCACTTGTACTTGTCAGTGGTTTGTTATTATTCGTACTGTTAAGAAAGTTCGTTAAACGTGCCAAACAGATTGGGGATCAGACTTCGGAATTCTCGCAAAGCTACTATTACGGGATCACCGAGCACTTTAACGGGATTAAGGACATCAAAAGTAATATGCTGGAAAATTCACATATTCGCTGGTTTGACCGCATGTGTAGGCAGATTGAGCGTAATGTGGTGCAGTTCAGTCAACTAAACACGGGTACACAGCTCATACATCGGGTGTCTGCGGCGTTGATTATCGCGGCGTTTATCTATCTTTCTCTACAAGTGATGTCGGTGCCTCCGGCCAGCCTGCTTTTGATTATTTTAATTTTTTCACGATTATGGCCGAGATTTACTGCAATTCAGTCCAATCTGGAGTATATCAGCTCGATGCTGCCTGCATTTCGGATGGTGAGAGAGTTGCAGATACAGACGGAAAAAAGCCGTGAGATTAGTGAAAAGGATTCATGGGGACAAATGCCCCATAGTTCTGTATCTGTTGCTGCTCAGCCTGTGGTATCCATGGATCTAGTTCGCGATATCGTCTGTGAAAACGTGAATTACCGTTACGAGGGAAGTGACACGTATGCATTAAAGAACGTGCAAGCGTCTATTCCAGCTCAAGGCATGACTGCTATTGTAGGGAAGTCCGGGGCGGGGAAAAGCACACTTATTGATCTTATCATGGGTTTGGTGAAGCCTGAGGATGGTCGTATCTTGATCGACGGAAAACCTTTGAATGAGGAACAGTTATTGAACTGGAGAAGTTCGATCGGTTATGTGTCGCAAGATCCTTTTTTGTTCCATACAAGCATTCGTGAAAACTTACGTCTGGTTGATCCAAACGCAAGTGAAGAACAGATGTGGCGTGCACTTCAATTTTCCTCCTCCGCTTCATTCGTTCGCAGGCTTCCCCAAGGTTTGGATACCGTTATAGGCGACCGTGGGATACGCTTGTCGGGTGGTGAACGTCAGCGCCTGGTTTTGGCTCGAACCATGCTTCGTAATCCTTCTGTGCTCGTACTGGATGAAGCAACAAGTGCACTGGACAGTGAAAATGAACAGCATATCCATGAAGCGCTCGAACAATTGAAAGGGCATGTCACCATTATTGTCATTGCACATCGATTATCTACCATTCGAACGGCAGACCGTGTAATCGTCTTGGAAGAAGGGCGTGTCATCCAAGAGGGTGGTTATCAGCAATTATCTATGGATTCGGCAGGCACATTCAGCAAACTGCTTCATATGCAAGCTGGCGCAGCCGGACAGTAAACTGAAAGTTGTACGTTTATAGAGCGGATTAATAGAAAAGGGTTGTTAGAACGGAGTAGGGTTGAAAAAGGCGTGCCGCGGAGGGACGCCTTTCATATGTCATTTTGCTATATAAGTTGAACAAAAGAAAGGTGTAAAGAATAGTTCAACTTAGAATTGAATGTATTCATAAGTTAACGCTGATTTAGGTGTGAAGGAAGAACTAAAGCACCAATCTGTTGCAGATGCTCTACAATCTCCTGGATGGCTTCCTCAATGCTGTATTGTTCTGTATCTATGATAAATGAAGGGGACGTTGGAATATCATAGGGGGCAGAGATGCCGGTAAAATGAGGGATTTCACCTTTGCGAGCTTTTTTGTAAAGTCCCTTGGGATCACGCCGCTCACATTCTTCAATGGAACAACGGACATAGATTTCAACGAAGTCCTCCGGTTCAAACAGTTGCCGAACCATCTCCCGGTCCTCAGCGTGGGGGGAAATAAATGCCGAAAGCACAAGCAGTCCCGCGTCTACCATCAACTTGCATACTTCTCCGATACGCCGCAAGTTCTCCTGTCTGTCAGCTGCAGTAAAACCAAGATCTCGATTCAATCCATGCCGTACGTTATCACCGTCAAGTACATAACAGCGAACACCATGTTCATGCAAATATCTCTCTAGTGCAAAGGCAATAGAGGATTTGCCCGCCCCGGATAAACCTGTAAACCATATTGTGCGACTGCGATGTCCGTTGTTATTCTCCCGATCCTGCCGATTTAGACTCGATGCTTGCCAAGTAATATTACGCTCTTCCTTCGACATGTTACCCCACCTCTTTTCATCTAATCATATGTATAATATTTTAACATATTTGCTAGATTATAGCTCATGAAAATTCTCTGAAAAAGCAGCGTGAACCTTATGTATATCGGGTATAGATGTTATACATAGAGAGCAGGAGGACAAATATCATGAGTGACAACATTCAACATATTCAAGTAGGTTTCAAATGCCCTGATTGCGGTCAGGAAGTGAACACCTATTTTATGCAGCAGCAAGTCAATACGGTTCGCTGCGAAGGCTGCAATCGGGCTTACACACTCATGAAACCGACGATCGGAGATGAAATTTTACTGGATTGGGAACAGGAGGCTTTGTATCATAAGTTGCGTGCTGAGCGCTCTGAAAAGGACAACCATAATATGTCCGCACTCATCATCAAAGTGATAGAACTTCTAACCTGGAGAGATCAGGGGGACGGTCAAACTCGCGCAATCCAGACGGTAAAAGATTGGCTGGCAACCAGTGGTAAACCTCAGACTTTACTTGAGCTTTTCCATCAACCAACCTCAAATACACGCGAGAATAAACGGCTATAGCGCTAATGATTACATAAAATCGACGCTCCTGTGGAATATTACCTGAAGGTGTTTGTAGACCATGAGACAAACCGAATATTCAGGAACAGGAGCGGATAACATGAAGCGAATGGTGCTATATCTGCTGCTCGGCTTGTTAACAATTAGCATGCTGACATCACAGGCAGAAGCATCTCCCATTAACGGAGCATATCATTTTGGATTTAAGAAAAGTCAGAACGGCGAACTGCCTTCCATCGATCAGGAAGGTTTTAAATCTATACTGGAGCATAATCATGCCATCTTTTTGGGGGATACCAAACAAAAAGAACTTTATCTGACTTTTGATAATGGCTATGAGAATGGGTTCACACCTGCAATTTTGGACGTGCTACGCACGAAGAAGGTGCCAGCAGCTTTCTTTGTTACAGGACATTATTTGAAAGATCAGCCGGATCTTGTCAAACGTATGGCTGCCGAAGGGCACATTGTGGGAAATCATTCGTGGAGTCATCCTGACATGACTCGAATTTCGAACACTCAAATTAAAGAGGAACTGGAAAAAGTGAAATCCGAGGTGCAACGTCTCACTGGGCAACAAGCTACCTTTTTGCGTCCCCCTCGCGGTATTTTCAACAATCGTACACTTGCTGAGAGTTATGCGCAGGGATATGTCAATGTGTTCTGGTCTGTAGCGTATAAAGATTGGGACACCAATGTACAGCGCGGGGCGCAATATGCTCATCAGCAGGTGCAGAAACAGCTACATCCTGGAGCAGTAATTTTATTGCATTCCGTGTCTAAAGACAATACGGAGGCACTTGCAGGCATCATTGATGAAGCGCGAAAGCAAGGATATGTTTTCAAAAGTCTGGACGAATTAAAAACGAAAACATATTAATCCAAGCTTAGACAAATGCTGTAGAATTAGATGCATTGGCTTAGGATAAGGTGGGATTAACTAACGTGAATTTCGAAGAAATTAGGATATGTCTGAAACGCTGAAGAAAGCAGATTCTGCTGAATTTTCGTTCCAAACCAGAAAGTTGTTTTCGCAGGCGTGCAGGTGCACGTCGAGGGAGAGGGACACAGCAGGGGCCGAAAATGCGGTAATAGATGCACTTCAGTCGGTTTCAAGACAGGCCCTAATTCGTATAATCTCGTTTGTAATAGTAAAGGGCATGCCTGGTAATTCTGCTAAGCATGCCCTTTTTGTGCTATTTTCATTCATCCTAGTGGATGATGTTATAGATGATTCCAGTCGTTTTGGGACCGCAGTGACTGCAAACGACACAACCCGCCGTAGTTAATTCTACGCGTGCTCCGGTTTGCTCCTGCAGCGTCTTTTTCAGGTTTATTGCATCTTCCTCAGCCATGGTATGAACGACGATCATTAAATCCTTATCGATCTGTTCTTTGTTGCTGAGTGTATTTTGCAACATTTGTTCCAATGCCTTTTCTCGTTTACCGCGTACTTTGTAGGCCGGTGACATCTTACCATCGGTTACGCGAATAACGGGACGGATTTTAAGCAGGCTGCCGATCAGATTTTGCATACCGGAGCAGCGACCGCCTTTATATAAGTATTCCAGTGTATCAATAACAAACTCTGTGCGCACCGTTGGTTTCATGGCTTCAATCTGCTGAGTAATCTGGGCCAGAGTTTGCCCCTGTTCTGCTGCGTACACAGCTTTCATAACCATCAATCCAATGCCTGAGGAGAGGTTTTTGGAATCAACTACGGAAATACGTCCCTCCGGGAATTCAGAACTGGCGAGAAGAGCGTTCTGATAGGTGGAAGAAAGCTCAGAAGATAAGGAGATATAAAAGATATCGTCGCCTTGTTCTATGTAAGGTTGAAATGCGGTTATGAAATCAGCGGGTGAAGGTGCTGCTGTTTTGGGCAGTGAACCATGGAGACTTACACGTTCATATAATTGCTCTGGTTTGATCTCTTCTCCGTCTTTCAGGGATTCTTCACCAAACACCACATACAAAGGAATGATGCCGATTTCATACTGCTGGATCCACTCCGGAGCCAGATCACTGGTGCTGTCCGCAAAAATTTTGATTCTTGGCATGTCGATCTCCTTTAGAATTCAAATATTTGGTCATTCATATGTTAAGTATAACGGGGCAAAGTATAAACCGCCTAAGTTTAATTATAAAGAACCGTGACTCTCATGGGAAGCATTAGGTCAAGTATATTCCGCCAAGTAAAAGTACTGCGAACAACAAAATAAGAATCCCGTTCAAAATTGTACCAACGATGGCAAAGACTTTTCTGCGATTTTTGAGCACCAATCCAATAATACCAAGAATAGCTCCGAAAAAATTAAGGATTATACAGACGAGAAAAGCTAATGAACCCAAGACTACTGCCGGATGGATAGCAAGTTCTTCTCGGCTGATGGATGACCCCAGAAGTTCCATCGTGTTGTTCAGTGCGAGGGAAAGCAATACAAATGTCACGATATGCCCCAGTAGCCCGACGAGCCCAACAATGAAACTGGATATTCCCGGTCCCGAATGCTTCAGATTTACTGTAGATGGTTCTGCTGATTCTGGTGGAAATGTGTAGCCATCGTCATTCGTGTTATAGGGATTCGAGTTGTTAGAAGGTGATGATGAGTTATGGTTGCTTGAGTTTTGTGAATTGTAATGATCCATCAGGACTTGTCGCCTCCTTCAAAAATATCATAAGTTATTAGGATACTAAATGTTTACTACCCTGTACAGTGTCCAGCGATTCCGAAGCAAATATTCAAAAGGCATTTCTTTTACTTTATAGCTTGAATTCGCTACAATATATGGAGTCAAGGAGTTTGAAACGAATCAAGGGAGAGAATGGATATGCAACGAAGATGGATGATGCTTGGAGCCATATTAACGATGCTGTCGGTAGCGATTGGTGCTTTCGGTGCACACATGCTTAAGGACAAAATTGGTGCTAGTGCAATTGCTACTTACGAAACAGGCGTACAGTATCACATGATTCATGCGCTGGCTTTGCTTATTGTTGGATTAACCGCTGGGCAGCTAGGCACATCAACGAAGCTAAAATGGGCAGCACGTTTGCTGTTTGCAGGTATCATCATTTTTTCGGGAAGCCTGTACATACTTAGCATATCGGGTATCAAAATTTTAGGAGCCATCACACCAATTGGGGGCGTAGCTTTTATTGCTGGTTGGCTGCTGTTTGCAATGGATGTCTGGCAAAGAGGCAAGAAGGATTTTTAATATCTTTGTTACAGGAATAATCATATAATAAAAGCAACCTGTGCCCGAATGTTTCTCGCATTCCAGATCAGGTTGCTTTTTTTTGTGAACGTTGTGGTGAAAATTTAGTTCGAATGAAGTTCGTGTTAAGTATTTGTTTACATCTGTAGGCTTAGAGTAAGAACTCATCAATTTCGTTAGTTCGGAATGTGTAAACTTGTTTTTCATCCACATGGTAAATGCTAACCACATTGGTATCCCGGTCAAAATTAAGTATTCGACAAGGAATGCTTTGATGTTTGCCATGTTTGTTGTTTACGACAATTCGGGTGAGGCGATTTTCTTTAATTAAGGATTCAATCCAGGCATCGAACGAATTCGAATCAGCAACATGGGAAGTGTCAGCAGTAGATTTTTTCTTATCCACTTTTGGAGCGGATTCCTTATCAACTGTTTCTTGTGTTTTTGTTTTGGACGAAGCCGAACCAACGATCTGGTCTGACTTGCTGGAGGTTAACTCTTCGTTAGATGGTTGTAGTGACTCCATGAAATTTTGATTAGAGTCAGTAGTATTTGTCGTAGTCTGAGTCATAGCTTCAATGATATGACCAAGCTCAATTCCGGAGTGAATCCGAAAGTCCGCAATTTGTTCTTCATTGTTTATGAACGCGATCAGGGACTGCAGTGCCAATGCATTTGAACGGCTCTTAATTAGTATATCGACATTAAATAAATAGCCGACGTCATCTTGATTGGATAAGGTTTGTTTCATTCATCCCAGCCCCGTTAAATAATGTGTAAGCACGTATGTACTCTAATATACTATAGCACTAATATGATAGAAATCATAGTGCCAAAGGCTTAGAGAAGCTAGATTTTGAAACATGGACTTGCTCTTTGTTTTTCTGTTCTTATGTTCGCCTGAGGCGTTCTATAACTCATGCTCACAACTTTTCTAATTTCACGGCAGGTGTCCACACGGTGATTCATCAAAAGGCATACAATTATCGTGATCTGTTGAAGAGGAGGTGGATCGTGAGATTATGGTGACAATGGAGCCGATTGTGGTGGGAGAACATGTGCTTGTTGGGGTCGAAGTGAAACTTCCCAAAACGACACTGTTAACGATTAATACATCCAAAGGATATATCATGTGCGGCGCTCTTGATGTGGGTTTATTGAATGAGAAGCTAGGTGATCGCAAGATTGTGGCAGCACGGGCCGTAGGTGTGCGAACACTGGAGCAACTTCTTCATGCACCAATGGAATCGGTGACGACCGAGGCAGAGGCGATGGGGATCACTACGGGCATGACGGGGGTAGAAGCATTGTTAAAAATGATCTGAAGCAAGTGCCGGAGCTATCGCACACGACAGAAATAGAAAAAAGGGACGAAGTTGGATGCAATCCTTCTTGTCCCTTTTCCCTGAATATACCGAGCCATTAAGACTTTGCTGGTCTAAGTATCTCCGCTTGCGTTATTTTACAAGTTAATTAGATATTTCCCGGTAGTCTCTTTTGTAAAGTTATCTACAGTAGTTGTTCAAGCTTCTCTGGTCTTATTTCGCAAATAAAGCCGCGAGGTTATCCTGGAAAGGTGCACGAACAATACCTTTTTCCGTGATTATGGCAGTGACGTATTCGTTAGGAGTTACGTCAAAAGCCGGGTTAAATACTTTCACTCCTTGTGGTGCAGTACGCTTCCCAAATCCTTCTGTTACTTCCTCAGCAGCACGCTCTTCGATTGGAATCAGATCGCCGGACGCTGTGGATAAATCAATGGTTGATAGTGGACTTGCAACATAAAAAGGAATGTTGTGTGCCTTGGCCAGCACAGCGAGGCTGTACGTACCAATTTTGTTGGCAACATCACCATTAGCTGCTACGCGATCTGTGCCAACGATGACAGCCTGTATCCACCCTTTGGACATGACCATGCCAGCCATGTTATCACACAGCAACGTTACATCAATTCCCGCTTGCTGCAACTCAAATGCTGTCAGCCGGGCACCTTGCAGAACGGGGCGTGTCTCGTCAGCAAATACCTTCAGATGCATGCCGCGCTCCTGAGCGAGATACATCGGAGCAGTTGCCGTACCATATTTGGCTGTAGCCAGGCCACCCGCATTACAGTGAGTCAACACTCCCATACCATCCTCGAACAGAGGCAGGGCATGCTCCCCGATCATGCGACACACTTCTTCATCTTCTTTCTGAATTAACAACGCCTCTGCTTCAAGCGCATCTGTGCTTTCATCCAGACTCAGGCCAGCTTCTACCACTTGGTTAGCTTTTTGCATCATGCGATCTAGCGCCCAGAATAGATTAACCGCTGTTGGACGTGATGTCGCCAGATGTGCACAGACAGATTTCACATGATCGAGCCAACCTTGAATGGCGATGCCATCGTAAGCTTTGGCTCCGAGCACCACACCGAAGGCTGCTGCGATACCAATGGCAGGCGCGCCGCGTACTTTCATGGAATGGATGGATTCCCATACTTCCTCAGGGGTGTACAGTTTCAGCATCAGAATCGTTTCGGGCAGTAGACGCTGATCGAGCATTTCAAGCTTGTCCTTTTTCCAATTTAGCGAAGACAGAGGCTGATGTTCAGGGGTTGTCATGGATGTTCCTCCGATCAATAATGTTAGACTTTAACTGCAGTGAGTGTAGAAGATACCAGATCAAGCACTTCTCCGATTGAGTTTATTTGACGATTGTTCTTAATGAGCGCTTTACCAACTGCCAGTGCCTTGCGTTGTGCACGTTCACGTTCAGCAGCGTCCGTAAGGGTATCGATATCAGCGACGTGGGCAAGTCCCACGATGCGGCGTACCATTTTCGCTCCAGTGAAACCAATCGTATCTCGGAATAGTTGCTGTACATACATATTTTGATAACCCGGCGTTTTTGCCATTGGGTCAATGAGATCGGTACTCCACAGTGCACGGAAACGAGTATCGAATTCAGTCCAGACATCACGTACCATGTCCAGCAACTCTTTTTCACGTGTATTCCTTGTGGACTGATCCTGAAAACGGCCAGACAGCGAAACATAATGAAGCAACAGGTTCGCCAGCACGGCGCCTACGTCAAAACCCATCGGCCCATAGAAAGCAAACTCGGGATCAATGACTTTGGTCGACTCAGGTGTGACAAAAATGCTGCCTGTATGCAAGTCGCCGTGAAGAAGTGCTTGCCCATGGGTCAGAAATTTTTCCCTGAGTAGGGCAATCTCCAAATGCAGTACTTCGTCCGTACGAAGCGCTTCAGCTTCATCCTCGATCGCTGCTTCATAGTTGTTATTTTGTGCAATGCGATACGGTTCATCAAAGATCAGGTCTTCTGTTATTTTACATTGGTCAGGGTTGACGAATCGTCCCTGCTGTTCTTTCTTCTGTTGTTGATTCATGCCGAGGTCGGAAGTGAAGAAGAGGGTTCTCGCCATAAACTCCCCAATGTGCTGGGCAAAAAGAGGGTAGGAGGCGCCGTCAATCAGACCTTTACGCATAATAACGTGGTCACTTAAATCCTCCATAACCGTTAATGCAAGATTATCATCATAATGATACACCTCGGGCACCATCCCTGGGCACAGACGATACTCCTCCTGTAATATTTCACGTTCAATGCGAGCACGTACAAGGGAAAGAGGCCAGGATTCGCCAACCACTTTCGCATAAGGAAGCGCCTGTTTGATAATGATACTTTTATCGGAGTTCTGATCTGTGATATGGAAAACGAGGTTCAGRTTGCCGTCCCCAATCTCGTGACAATCCAAATTCGCATCTGCCGCAAATGGACCCGGTAAAGTTTTGGCTAATTCAATCGCTTCTTGTGGGGTTAAAGGATGATATTGAGTCAAAGATGCCACCTCCATATATATGAAGAAACAGGAAAACCCACTTCTTTGCTTGGTTTATGACAGTATATCGGATAAAGCGTGGTTTTTGAACTTTTTTTTGAGACAAGCCTGAGTTGTTGTGATTCGAAGAACGAGCTCACGGGTAAAAATGAATAGGCCGGACGGTTGAATAAAACCGCACCGCACAACACTTCCGCGAAATTAGCGGGTTCTAACATTTACTCTCTGTCTTGCACGCAGGGTCACCTGAAATGATGCTGGACAGCTAAAATTTTAATTTAAAGGATGGGATTAATATGGCTACAAAAAACAAAACAGATCAAGCGAAATCCGTTGAACAAGTACTTAATCGTCAGGTGGCTAACCTGAACGTACTGTATGTCAAAATCCATAACTATCACTGGTACGTAAAAGGCCCGAACTTCTTCACACTGCATGTAAAATTTGAAGAATTTTATAACGAAATCACCGTTCAAATGGATGAAATCGCTGAGCGTCTGCTTACACTGAAAGGCAGCCCGGTAGCAACGATGAAAGAGTATCTGGAGATGGCCTCGATTCAGGAAGCTTCCGGTAAAGAAGATGCTAACGCTATGGTGCAAAACCTGATTGAAGACTTCGCGACACTTTCCAATGAGTATCAAGAAGGAATTGATATGGCCGATGCGGCTGAAGATCAGCCAACTGCAGACATGCTGACAGGCTTTAAAGCAGATCTGGAGAAACATATGTGGATGCTTCGTGCATACCTGGGTTAAACCGTTTCATGGCGGACTCAGATCCGTTCGTGAACCACTTCGGGGTTAATGTTTTCATACGTAAAATCTCAGTGCCGCCTGCTAAATGTTGTCAGATGGGTGTCCGAGCGTCTATACTGCTGTCAAGAGTGACAGGGGAGGGCTAACACAATGTTTGACGCAAGGGCGGTACCGGCATTAAAGGAATGGGCTTCTGCCATCAAAGCGCTGGAAAACGGTCGCCAGATCATGGTGATGCGTAAAGGCGGGATCGTAGAGGAAACAAAACATTTTGAGTTGAAAAGTCCGGCATTTTACTTGTATCCGACTTATGAGCATCAGCGTAAAGAACTGATCAAGTCCTCGGATCAATCCTATGTTGAAGAGTCGCTGGCCGAATGGGTGCCTGAAGCTTCAACCATCCGCATTACAGCGTATGCTGAAGTAACGCAGGATTTGGAGATTCGAGATCAGGAGATGTTGGATCGACTTCTGGAATATCACATGTGGACAGCGGATTTTGCTGAATCCCGCTTAAAGTGGAAAAAGAAAGATCCGCTCCACGTTTTGATTCTCCGTGTGTACCGTCTGCAGGAACCGATGGAGATTCCCGTATTGCCAGAGTATAACGGCTGCCGTTCATGGATTTCCATTCCGAATGGTTTGGTGCCGCGCGGAATGACGCCGGTGCTGGACGTTGCGGATTTTGCCGATCAGGTACAGAAGATTAACGAGACACTCAGAATGTAATTCCTTATTTACGAAAGCTTATTTGAAGTAATTGTAAAGGACTTGTCCAGAAATATGGATAAGTCCTTTTTCATTCCATGTGGAAGCTGAATAAACTGTGAATTTTGTGATTTATATCACTGTCCTACATATGGAAAGTTGTTTTCTGATTTGATTCAAACAATCATTTATTATAGAATCATAAGGAATGAAGTTTTCCGAGAAGGATAAGAATTGATAGGAAATGACTTGATAATCATTGAGAATCAGTTTAGAATTATTCTAAAGTGATTGCTACTCTACAGCGTATGAAGAATGTGAGTTAGAGTGGCAAAGAGAAATTGCTTTACAGAAGTATGAGGAAACAGAGAAAGTCAGGGGAAGCCCTGTTCAGATATAATAGGTGCTTTTTCTTTTCGACAGCAAACATCAATTTAATCAATGGAGGGAAACATTACACATGACTACGAATTTCGTCATTGAAGGTCTGAAAGCGACCATTGAAGGTAAAGAAATCCTGAAAGGCATCAACCTGGAAATGAAAGGTGGAGAAATCCACGCGATCATGGGACCGAACGGAACAGGTAAATCCACGTTGGCTTCTGCTCTGATGGGACATCCTAAATATGAAGTAACAGACGGCACAGTAACTCTCGATGGTGAAGACGTACTGGATATGGCTGTAGATGAGCGCGCACGTGCTGGTCTGTTCCTGGCCATGCAATACCCGAGCGAAATTGCGGGCGTAACCAACTCGGACTTCTTGCGTAGTGCAATCAACGCTCGCCGCGGTGAAGGTAATGAGATTTCCCTGATCAAGTTCATTCGTCAAATGGAAGGAAAAATGAAAGAACTTGATATGAACCCTGAGTTTGCTCATCGTTACCTGAACGAAGGTTTCTCCGGTGGTGAGAAAAAACGGAACGAAATTTTGCAAATGATGCTGCTTGATCCTAAAATTGTTGTACTTGACGAGATCGACTCCGGTCTGGACATCGATGCCCTGAAAATTGTCGCAGACGGTGTAAATGCAATGAAGAGCGAAGATCGCGGTTTCTTGATCATCACGCACTATCAACGTTTGCTTAACTACATCACTCCAGACTATGTACACGTTATGATGCAAGGCCGTATCGTGAAATCTGGTGGACCTGAACTGGCTCAACGTTTGGAAGCTGAAGGTTATGACTGGGTAAAAGCAGAACTGGGAATTACAGACGAAACTGTAGGTCAAGAAGCGTAAAGACAAAACGGAGGAGGATAATAGATGACTACACAAACAATTCTTCCGGTTGAATCTGAAGCGCTTCGCGCCTTGTCGGAAAGTAATAATGAACCCGGCTGGTTGACTGAGCAGCGGCTCGAAGCTTTGAAGCTTGCGGGCGAGCTGGCGCTTCCCAAACTGGAAAAACAAAAAATCGAACGCTGGAGTATCAGCGAGTATGGCACATATAAAGCAGGTGCAGTGATTTCATCGCTGGAAGAAGTACCTGCATCAATCAAAGATCTGGTTCAAGATCAAGCAGAAGGCAGTCTGGTGATCCAGCGCAATTCTGGTGCAGTATATTCCAAGTTGTCTGCTGATCTGGCAGCCCAAGGGGTTATCTTCACTGATCTGGCTACTGCTGTTCGTGAACATGCTGACCTGGTCAAGTCTTACCTGAACACAGCAGTCAAAGCCGATGAACATTCCATTGCCGCATTGCATGCAGCCTTGTGGAATGGCGGGGTGTTCCTGTACGTACCGAAAAATGTAAACATTGAAGTTCCACTGCAAGCGGTAATGCTTACAGACGATGCATCTGCAACTTTTGCACCTCACGTACTCGTTGTGGCAGAAGCAAACAGCTCGGTGACTTACGTTGACAACTATGTGTCTGGTGAGCTCTCTGCACCGGTATTCCATAACGGAGTTGTGGAAGTATTCGTAAAAGCGGGTGCAAAAGTACGCTTCGCGACCGTTCACCAACTGAACGTTAACGTAACGGATGTATCCTTCCGACGTGCTGTTCTGGAAAATGACAGCTCCATTGAGTGGATCGTTGGTGAAATGAATAATGGTGATACGGCAAGCAACACGATGAGTGTCTTGAAAGGCAATGGGTCCACTTCGGATTCCAAAGTGATTGCGGTTGGTTCCGGTTCACAGAAGATTAACTATACAACCGAAGCTCGTCACTTCGGTAAAAATACGCCAAGTCAAATGATTACACGTGCGGTTATGCGTGAAGAAGCTTCGGCAATCATCAACGGCATTACCAAGATCGAAAAAGGCGCTACAAGAGCTGATGGACAGCAAACCGAGAAAGTATTGATGCTTAGCCCTAAAGCACGTGGAGATGCCAACCCGATCCTTCTGATTGATGAGGATGATGTAACAGCAGGTCACGCGGCTTCTGTAGGTCAAGTGAATGCGGAGCAAATCCATTACTTGATGTCTCGCGGGATTAACCGTACGGATGCGGAACGCCTGATCATTTATGGCTTCCTTGCACCGGTGGTGGCGGATATTCCTTTGGAAGCACTGCGTACCCAATTGCAGTCCCTGATTGAGAAGAAGCTGGGACAATGAACCCATCCATTCGCGAGCAGTTCCCGATCCTCCACCAGGAAATCAATGGACACCCGCTCGTATATCTAGACAGTGCTGCAACTTCACAAAAGCCTCGTGCTGTGATTGATGCGGTTAAACATTATTATGAATATGAGAACTCCAACGTGCATCGCGGTGTGCATACACTCGGAAGCCGGGCAACGGACGCTTATGAAGGTGCTCGTGAGAAGGTTGCCAAGTTTATCAACGCTCGCCGTACGCAGGAAATCATCTTCACACGTGGCACAACGACTGCCTTGAATCTGGTAGCTTCGTCTTATGCCCGTGCCAACTGCAAAGAAGGCGATGAAATTGTCCTTACGCAGATGGAGCATCATAGTAACCTGATTCCTTGGCAGCAAGTTGCCAAGGAGACAGGTGCCACATTGAAGTACATTCCGCTGCAGGCAGACGGTCATATCGAGTTGTCTGATGTGGAGCAAACGATAACGAGCAATACTAAAATTGTCGCTATTGCCTATGTATCCAATGTGATGGGACTCGTACATCCCGTTAAACAGATCGCTGAAATCGCCCATCGCAACGGTGCAGTTATTGTTGTGGATGGCGCACAAAGCACACCGCATATGAAGGTGGATGTGCAAGATCTGGACTGTGATTTCTATGCGCTGTCTGGTCACAAAATGTGCGGACCGACCGGTATCGGTGCTCTCTACGGCAAAAAGGCGCTGCTGGAGTCCATGGAACCGATTGAATTCGGCGGTGAAATGATTAATGACGTGGGATTGTACGATTCCAATTGGAAAGAACTGCCGTGGAAATTTGAAGGCGGAACCCCGATTATTGCGGGAGCAGTAGGATTGGGCGCTGCCATTGATTTTCTGGAGCAGATCGGCATGGATGAAATTGCTCATCATGAAGGTGTACTGGCTGCTTATGCAACGGAACGCCTATCAGAGATTGATGGACTCAGCATCTATGGACCAGCTAAACGTCATGTTGGTGTAGTGACCTTTAACTTGGGAGATGTTCATCCCCATGATGTGGCAACTGTGCTGGATGCGAGCGGTATAGCTATTCGTGCAGGACATCACTGCTGTCAGCCGCTGATGCGCTGGCTTGAAGTAAGCTCAACGGCTCGTGCGAGCTTTTATCTATACAACAACGAGCAAGATGTAGATCGGCTTGTCAGCGCCTTAATCCAGACAAAGGAGTATTTCGGCGATGCAACTTGATGATCTGTACCGGCGTGTTATAATGGACCATTACAAAAACCCGCGTAACCGCGGAACGTTTGACAATGACGTCGTTACGGTGAATTTAAACAATCCAACGTGCGGCGACCGGATTTCACTGCAGCTGATGCTGAATGACGGAATCGTTCAGGAGGCCAAGTATACGGGGGAAGGCTGTTCGATCAGCATGTCTTCGGCATCGATGATGACCGAGGCTGTCAAAGGCAAGACGATTGAACAGGCACTCGATTTGGCTAACCGTTTCTCCTCACTGATGCAAGGGGAAGAAGTCGATTTCGACGATTATGAAGATCTCGAAGCCCTATCCGGTGTAAACAAGTTCCCTGCACGCATCAAATGTGCCACTCTGGCCTGGAATGCATTACGCAAAGGAATTGACGAAGAGGACAATGTACAATAACGATAGGGAGGTCGAGTAAGATGGCTAAAAAAGCACCAGAAATGGAAGAGTATAAATATGGTTTTCGCGATGAGCATAAATCTATCTTTCAAACCGGCAAAGGTCTGACGGCAGAAGTTGTAACGGAAATTTCCAAAATCAAGAACGAACCGGAGTGGATGTTGGAATTTCGTTTGAAATCCTTGAAACAGTTCGAGAAAATGGCAATGCCTAAATGGGGCGGCGATCTGGACGGACTGGACTTTAATGAAATTCAATACTATGTTCGCCCTTCGGAAAAGCAAGGAAAAACATGGGAAGAGGTTCCTTCCGAAATCAAAGAAACGTTTGATAAACTGGGTATTCCGGAAGCGGAGCAAAAGTTCTTGGCAGGGGTATCGGCTCAGTATGAGTCCGAGGTTGTATATCACAACATGCAAAAAGAACTGGAAGACCAAGGTGTAATCTTCATGGATACGGATACGGCTCTGAGAGAGCACCCGGAAATCCTGCGTGAATATTTTGCGACTGTTATTCCGCCAGCAGATAACAAATTTGCTGCGTTGAACAGTGCGGTATGGTCTGGAGGAAGCTTCATCTACGTACCAAAAGGCGTAAAATGTGAAGTACCTCTACAAGCATATTTCCGGATTAACTCCGAAAACATGGGCCAATTCGAACGTACATTGATCATTGCAGACGAAGACAGCTTCGTTCACTATGTAGAGGGATGTACTGCTCCAATTTACAGCACAAACTCCCTGCACAGTGCAGTAGTTGAGATCATCTGTAAGAAAAATGCGCGTGTTCGTTACACAACGATTCAAAACTGGGCACCAAACATCTACAACCTCGTTACCAAACGTGCGGTTGCTGAAGAGAACGCAACGATGGAATGGGTCGATGGTAACATCGGTTCCAAACTGACGATGAAATACCCAGCGGTTGTACTGAAAGGCCGTGGTGCTAAAGGTTCCGTTCTGTCCATCGCTGTTGCAGGTAAAAACCAGCACCAGGATGCAGGCGCGAAAATGATTCACCTCGCTCCGGATACAACTTCCACGATCGTATCCAAGTCGATCAGTAAACATGGGGGCAAAGTAACGTACCGTGGTCTGGCTTCCTTTGGACGCCAAGCTGAGGGCGCGAAATCCAACATCAAATGTGATACACTCATTCTCGATAATGAGTCCACATCGGATACGATTCCTTACAACGAAATCATGAATGATAACATCATGTTGGAGCATGAAGCAACGGTATCGAAAGTGTCTGAGGACCAACTCTTCTACTTGATGAGTCGTGGTCTGACCGAAGCTGAAGCTACACAGATGATCATCATGGGCTTTATCGAGCCATTCACAAAAGAATTGCCGATGGAGTATGCCGTTGAGATGAATAGATTGATTAAATTCGAGATGGAAGGTTCCATCGGTTAACACATATGAAATGGGAAAAGACGAACTGTCATGGTTCGTCTTTTTTTTTGCCATAAAGAGAGTAATCCCTGATTTTAATTGCAAAAATAAGACTTAGAGCACAGGCCAATTCATAGAGTTAAGCATTAAATGATAGAAAAGGATGTGATGCTATGAATGCAAACCCTTTCGAAGGGTATCGAATTACCAGTTCATTCGGTTATCGAATTCATCCTATACATGGAGGCCAGACGTTTCATCGAGGGGTAGACCTGGTCACCGACCCTTGGAACGGCCCTGTATACGCTTTTCTTGAAGGAACGGTACGTTTTGCTGCGGAAGGACGCACAGGCTCCGGCTTTGGGGGATACGGGCTCACCGTGGCGTTGGAGGATCATCGTGAATACCTGCATTGTTATGCTCATCTTTCTCGTATTGCTGTCCGTGCAGGCCAGAAGGTGAAGCGAGGTCAGCTTATTGGATATCAGGGTAGCACAGGGCAAAGCACAGGTCCGCATGTACATTATGAGATTCGTAAAACAAGCTCACCTTCATACGGATACACTGCGAGTGAAAATGGAGTTGTTGAACCTACAGCATATTTGTTAAAAGAATATGGAACAGTCTCGCAGGAAGAGGAGGGCCCGCCAATGACAAGTGAGGAAAAGCAATTGTTGGTGCTGATGCAGAAGCAACTGGAGCTTCAAGGGAAGTGGATCCAAGAGCAGAAGCGATTATCCAAAATGAGCTGCCCTGACTGGGCGCAGGAAGCACTGGCTTATTATCGTCCTTTTATTCAGGATGACACAGGAAGTTATGACTTTTGGAGAACACTTGTGATCATGTATCGGAAGGAAAGAGGAGTACAGATACAAAAAGAGGACTGAATGTCCTCCCACTTTAAGAAGTATAAATTCAACTCCTATGGGCTATAAACCAAATTGCGAAGATTGCCGATTCGCCCGGTTCCTCTGGCGGGAAAGCGTCATATGTTAGGGTATACCTGATAAAGAGGAGGCAATCACATGAGCGAAGTAGGTTATGGCTGTAAAGGCAACGTTGGTGGTGTAGGCGGTGTAGGTGGGTACAATCCATGTACGTCGGTTGGCGCTATCTTGGTACTGTTCATCTTGTTGGTTATCATTACAAAAGCATTCTGTGTGTAACTCAATCGACTGAATATACGTAAGACAGATCAAGGGAAGCTCAGCTGAGCTTCCCTTTTCTTTTTTTTTTCTGTTATATTGACTTATTGCACGTAAATCTCAACGATAGCAATATCTCTTTCTTTGGCTAAATCAATAAACGCCGTAGAGGTCTGAACGAGTGGGCGGAAGTAGTCGGCTGGATTATTCATGACGATGACACCAGTCTGTCCTGTTGTAAGGAGTACTTTTTTGCCTATAAAATTCGGAAGCATATGTTTAATCAGTTCCTGGGTAGCTTCGCCATTCAACTGACCGAAACTGAGGCTGTACAACTCACACAGAACAGAAATCAGCTCTTGTTTGGTTTGGTATACCCGATTTGTTGTCATCGCACTGTATACGTCAGCTACAGCTGTTATACGAGCATAAGGATGGATTTCATCCCCTCGCAAGCCATGTGGATAACCACTCCCATCTTCACGTTCATGATGTTGGAGGGCAACCATAGCGATGATTTCATCTTCAGTGGAAGCTTTAATAATATCGTAACCGTAAAAGGTGTGTTTTTTCATTTCTGTGAATTCTTCTGTCGTTAGTTTGCCTGGTTTATGTAAGATTTCAGAAGGAATTTTGGACTTGCCAATATCATGAAGATACCCTGCTTTGGCTACCGTAAGACATTCATCGGGACTATAACCCATCCAGCCGGCAATATAAAAAGCGAGCATACCGACCTGCAAGGAGTGATTGTAAGTGTAGTCACTGTCTCCATCCAGCATAAGCAGCAGGGAAACAACGTCTTTTTGTTTCTCGAGTTGTCCCGTTAAGGTTCCCAAAATTTCATCAACCTGTGACTCATCAATAAAGCCTTTTTCTATGGCTTGTTGGAACAGAGATTCTGTGCCTTTGATCGTGTCGTTAAACAGATTGGTTAACAGACGGGTCTGATCGGAAGGCAAGTTTTGTTCATCAGAGTGAAGGTTGGATGTATGTTCTACATCTGCGAAATCAATTCCATGATGCAGCAGTTTAGATATATCATCTTCACTGAGAACGGAACCTTTCATCAGCATGTGGAGACCTGAAGTGTTGTAGATATCATTTTTTAGCAGGTCGCCGGGTTTAAGATCTGTAACATGCACTCTCACGTATAAACCACCTTTTCCTCGACTTATATCGACACATATCATTATAATAACAAGAAAAAAATGGGTTGACAACGACTTATTTACTGTTCATTTACCTCTGTAAACAGCGGATAGACCCATTTTTTCTAGTCCAAAGGGTTCCAGGGGCCTAGTTGATGGCCTTTCCACTCCGAGCCGTCTTCCCAAATTTCCTTTTTCCAGATTGGTACGGTTTGCTTCAACCTTTCAATGGCATAACGGCTGGCATCGTAACAGTCGCTGCGATGAGGCGAGGATACCGCGATAACGACACTGATCTCGGCGATGTCAACTTTGCCGATTCGATGACTGATTGCACAGCGTACACCTGGCCAGCGTTCTGCAATTTCTGTGCCAATTGCAGCCATTTGGGACAGAGCCATAGGTACATATGCTTCATATTCCAGATGTACCGTGCGCTGTTCACCGGTCATTTCCCGTGTCGTACCTACAAAAGTTAAGGCAGCACCGTGATTGGCGGTGATGACCAAATTAGTGGCCTCCTCAACAGACAAGGGAGCATCGGTAATCAGAAACAGACCGTCTTCTGTGCGATGTTCCTGTGTACGTGGTTTGTTCTCATCCGGATTCATAGTACCGTCACCTCCGGATACAGGAGGAATCAATGCCAATTCGTCATCTGCTGTAAGTAATGTATCGGCAGGAGCGTAGCTCTGGTTTACTGCAAGAAATGAGGAACGGATCTGCGATGCAGCTTCAGGATAAGCCTGACTCAATTGTTCTTTAAGTTTAGAGGCCGTAGGTGCATCACCGTCATACTCAAATTCCAATTGGGATGTATTTAAACGTTCTGCAATACCTGCAAATAGTTGAATTGTCAATTTCATGGAATGAATCGCTCCTTTTTGATCTCTAAACCCTATAAATATATCATAACGACGTAGAAAATGTTATGCTTATCCATTAGAAGAATGTACGTTTAATGAACGGCAGGGGAGGCAGTGTAATGCGCAGCAGCGAGAAGCAAACATTAACGATTCTGCATACCAATGACATACACAGTCATTTTGGCTCCATGAGCGCGATCGCTGCTATGATCAATGAGGAACGTGCCCAAGGTGGGCACTTGCTTGTCCTGGATATTGGCGACCATATGGATCGAATGGCAGTTGAAACGGAAGGCACATTAGGTATGGCTAACGTAGATGTGCTGAATCTGACAGGCTATGACGCCATTACGATTGGAAATAATGAGGGGCTAACCTTTACACCAGACCAGCTCGCGCAGTCTTATACCGGACTACTCTGTCCGATTGTATGCGGCAATGTGCTAGAACAGGATACAGGACGTCCTCCAGTTTGGATGAAGCCTTGGACTATTATTGAAAAGGGACCTTTTCGTATTGGTCTGCTGGGAGCAACCGCACCATTTAACACCTTCTATGAACTGCTGGGCTGGCAAGTAACGGATCCCATAGAAACGTTAAGAGAGCAAGTTAAGACGTTGCGTGAGCAAGTGGATGTGATTATAATTTTGTCCCACCTGGGTCTTTCAACGGATAAAAGACTGGCAGAGCAGGTCGCTGGCATTGATGTTGTTTTAGGTGGGCATACCCATCATATACTGGAAGAGCCTCTGATAACGGATAAGACCGTGCTGGGAGCAGCGGGGAAATTTGGGCAATGGCTCGGGAAAGTCGTACTGGAAAGAGCAGGAGAATCAGAGCCTCTGCAGCTGGTGAGCAGTGGTTGTGTACCCGTACAAAGCAACCTGCTGGAGGAAAAGGTGTCCTTGGCTATTGCTACGAATCGTGCGGAAGCTGAAAGAATGCTGGATCAGACAGCTGTCATCACAGATCGGATGCTGCCCGTTTTTTACGAGATGGAATCTCCCTTCGCTACATTACTTGCACAAGCCGTCCGGCATTTTACGAGAGCTGAGTTATCGCTTGTCAATGCAGGGCAGTTGCTCGGAAATCTCCCACAGGGAAGCATTACCAAAGGAATGTTACATTCCCTATGTCCTTCTCCTATAAATGCTTGTACAATAAGCTTGAATGGTTATCAGATTCGTGAAGCACTTGAGCAGTCACTGCTGGAAGAGTTCATCTCTAAACCCATAGTGGGATTTGGTTTTCGAGGGCGAATTCTCGGGACGTTATGTGTCGACGGATTGGAAATTCGATATGACCCCAACGCGCCAGCCTATGATAAGATCAAATCCATTTATGTGAATGGTGAAGCTATGGATAATCAGCGTGAATATGTCATTGGAACGCTTGACATGTTCACGTTTAATGTGGGGTATCCTTCTTTGGCTCAAGGAAGCAACATACAATATTATCTTCCGGAATTTATACGGGATTTGTTGGAAGAGGAATTGAAACGGCCAGGGGCGGTGGAGGAGAGTCTGCGCAAACGCTGGTTACAAGGTTAAAGCTCGAACAAGACTGCCTTCTGCTGATGCGGCGGCTAGTGTTCATTACATCTACGGAGCGGGAGAGGATAGGCTGTGCGTTTAGTACATATAAACTTATTGCAGCCTGGCATGAAGCTGGGGAAACGAATTTATAGTGAAGAAGGTCTGGTTTTACTCAGTGAAGATGTAGAACTGACGAGCCGATTAATCGGACGGTTGAAAGATCTGGGGATTGGATATGTCTATATTCAGGATGCTGCGACAGAAGACATTATCGTGCCGGACATGTTACAGGAAGAAACTAAGCGAAGGGCACTTGTGGAGATCAAACAGCAATTTCAACATATGTCTGGCCTCAAAAGTAAAAACCGGATCACGCACTTTGGTAAAGCGCTGAGCGGTGTAATGAACAGCATTCTGGAGGATATCGGCAGTCAAAAAGAAGCGATGATCATGTTAATGGACATGAACTCCAGCGATTTTGACCTATATAATCACTCGTTGAATGTTTGTGTGTATACACTTGTACTCGGGGTGGCCTCTGGTTATACGCGCCAGCAGCTTATGGAGATTGGTCTTGGTGCCCTTTTGCATGATATTGGAAAAACACAGATTTCCTCCGACATATTACATAAACCTTCTCGACTTAGTGATGAGGAATACAAAATCATTCAGCAGCATACAACGTATGGACACCGTATTCTCAAGGATGAACCCGGGATTCCTCTACTCGCAGCACATTGTGCGCTCCAGCATCATGAACGAATTGACGGCAGTGGCTATCCTTTCGGTTTGAAAGGCAATGAAATCCATGAATATGCGAAGTGGATTGCTCTTGCCGATTCTTATGATGCGATGACAACCAATCGGGTCTATCGCCAAGCCTTATTGCCACATCAAGCCGTAGAAGTGCTGTACACAGGCTCTGGAACCCTTTATGAGCAGTGGATGCTTGAACAGTTTAGAGACTGTGTCGCGATCTATCCCGTAGGTATTTCCGTAACACTCAGTACTGGAGAAGTTGGCGTCGTAGCAGCGATTCAACCTCGGGTGCCACAGCGGCCGTTAATTCGTGTTATCAAGGATGCTGAAGGGCAGGTGCTCAGTGCACCGTACGAAATAAACCTTGCGACGAAGCTTTCCGTTATGATTACAGGAGTGGAGGGCGTGGGGAATTCTGCTTCTCTTCTGAAGCATGAACAGTTGAATAGTTGAGCAAACGAAGTTTAGAGTAAGCGCTCAGGCGGTCATATCGGGAACGTGAAGCTAATTTCCGAATGAAACATGAGCGTTTTTTGTCATGTAATGGTCAGGGTTTGGCTGTGCAGGAAGATTCATAATTGTGCTATGATAAAAGATAACTCCCAAAAAAGGTATCTAAGATATGATGTAAATAAAACTTTTTAGGTTAATAAAAGGAATAAGGTGAAGAACTATGACCATGCTAAACTCAGGATCGGTACAACCGATGCCTTTATCGCCAACGAATGATCCGTGGGATCCGATTGGCTCTCTGCGTACATATGGCCGCCATGTGCTGACCAGTGTAGAAATGACAGTGACACATCTGTGCAACATGCGCTGTGAGCACTGTGCCGTAGGGGATATGCTTACGATGCAAGAGGCACCCTCACTTCCGCTCTCACTCATGTTGAAACGATTGGATGAAGTAGAGCATCTGCAGACGATCAGTCTGACGGGCGGTGAACCCAGCTTTAGCCAAAAGACGGTGGATGAGATGATCATTCCTCTGCTTAAATATGCTAAGGACCGCGGAGTTCGCTCGCAAATCAATTCCAATCTGACGCTGGATATCAGTCGATATGAAAAGTTGCTTCCATACCTGGATGTGATGCACATTTCCTTCAACTATTTGAACGCGGATGATTTCCATCAGGTCGGCTTTGCCAACAGTGGTAGAGAGGTGAAACGTGAAGTTGCCGTGAAGATGTATGAAAAGATGATTGAGAACGCCCGTAAGTTGAGTGAGGCTGGCATGTTTATCTCTGCTGAGTCGATGATTAATTATCGTACGCACGATAAGCTGGAGGGCATTCATCAACTGATCCGGGAAATGGGCTGTGTACGGCATGAAGTACATCCGATGTATAATTCCAACTTTGCATCTTCTCTACCGGTATTGTCGCTGGATCACATGAGATCTGCCATTCACCGTTTGCTTGATGTACGTGATAAAGATATGTGGATGCTCTTCGGAACGTTGCCTTTCTTCGCTTGCAGTGCGGCTGAGCAGGATCGTGAGCTGATTAACCGATTGTACAGTGAACCTAATGTGACTGTTCGTAATGATCCAGATGGACGCAACCGTGTGAATGTCAATATGTTTACGGGTAACGTATACGTGACTGATTTTGCAGATATCCCTGCATTCGGTAATATTCATGATCGTAAACTGGATGATGTATTTCACGAATGGTCTGCGGAGCACCCGCTCAATCAGACCGTAAACTGCCATTGTGATATTGCATCCTGTTGCGGACCCAACTTGCTTGTTGCTGATATGTACTATAAAGGCGTGGACTTCAAATCTAGAAAAGCTATTTTACGTTAATATTCCAGCTGCATTCCTGAAATAGACAGAGAAGGGGAGTTACATCTTGGGCATTCACACCGAATTTCACTTTGGACAGCTGGTATTTAATCTGGTTTGTGTCTTTTTGCTCGTATTTCTGAATGGTGTATTTGTCGCAGCAGAGTTCTCTCTGGTCAAAGTAAGACAGACACGCCTGACACAATTGCAGAGTGAAGGAAACCGCCTGGCTGGTTATGCCTTGAAGGTGAACGGTAAACTGGATGCCTATCTGTCGGCAACTCAGTTCGGGATTACACTGACATCTCTCGGACTGGGCTGGTTAGGGGAACCGGCAATCTCCAAACTACTTGTTGAACCACTGATGTTTAAGCTAGGCGTTTCCGATACAAGCCTGATTACAACGGTATCCGTTATTATCGGATTTTGCATTATCACATTTTTGCACATTGTTCTTGGTGAGCTGGCTCCTAAATCGCTTGCGATTCAAAAAACGGATGGGGTAGCGCTGCTTTTATCGGCACCGTTACTGTTATTTTATAAAATTTTCTTCCCGTTCATCTGGGTTCTTAACGCATCAGCGAATGCTTTATTACGTCTGGCTGGTATTGAACCGGCGAGTGAAAGTGAAGCCCATTCAGAAGATGAGCTTCGCATCCTGATGAAGCAGAGTGCCAAAAGCGGGGTCATCGACAAGGATGAGATCAAACTAATGGATAATATCTTTGATTTCTCCGACATGCTGGCGCGGGAGGTCATGCTGCCTCGCACAGATATGGACTGTTTGTATACCCATCTGTCGCTGGAGGAAAATCTAAAGATCATCAATGCAACGAAACATTCCCGATACCCGGTAGCGGGGGAAGATAAAGACGAGATTATTGGATTTATCCATATTACGGACCTGCTACTGGCGGAGCCAGAGCAACAACAGGATCTGGCTTCAATGGTGCGTCCGATTCTGAACGTACCCGAGTCGATGGAGATCAGTCATGTATTACGTCTGATGCAGAAAAAACATTCTCAGATGACCCTTGTCGTAGATGAATATGGGGGTACTGCAGGATTGCTCACAGCAGAAGAGATTCTGGAAGAGATCGTTGGGGATCTTTATGATGAGTTCGAAGATGAGCGTCCACATATGGAACGGATCGGTGATGCGTTTTCGATCGACGGACGTTCGCTGATTGAAGAAGTTCATGAATGGACGGGAGCAATTATAGAGGACGAAGAAGTAGATACCATTGGCGGCTGGTTGTTCAAGGAACTGGAGGGTAGTCCGGCCAAAGGGAGAACGCGTGAACGGAACGGCTATGTTTTTGAAGTCGAAGAGTCTACACGTTTACGAATTAATCGGGTCAAAGTATACAAGCAGACGAGAGCAGAAGAGACAAGCACAGAAGATGAGCAGTGAACTGCTGCCGACTCAAAATCATGATAAATGTAGTAAATAATCAAGACCCTTGGAAGCAGCGCTAAGCTGGCTTTCAAGGGTCTTTTTTGAACCGTGAGAATAAGCTTTTTACGAAATAGCAAAATTCTTCGCACAGTTTCTGCAAAAAGGGATTATCCTGCCCAATACGACATATGGTTATAAGGACAGGAAATGATGGGAATATACTGCATGTTATGAAGGAACGAAAGAATGCATATCAGCGGATGATAAAGGAGGCGTTTTGATTGAAAGATCCTCAGGTTCGGGCTTATGTTCCTTTTGTGGGTCCATTTGATCCGTGTAAACCTCTAGGTATTCGTACGTATCTGGTTCCACCGCAATTATTTATTCCCTTTCAGCCGATGGGGTGGCCGCAGTATAGTCCTGCCGAAGCCTTAAGATTAGGTACATTGTGGCCAGCATTGTATAGTCCGTACACTTCGAAGAAAACAAAGGAAAGGGCGGTGGAGAGTGATGGAGAAGGAACAGCCGAAGGCCTGTGATGCCAAGTATTACGAACTGTTGGAGGAACTGCAGGCGCTGGATTTTGTCTTGGTCGAGCTAAATCTGTATTTGGATACACATCCGGGGGATTTTCAAAGTATTGAGCAGTACAATAAATTCAGCCAGGAACGGATGCGTGTTGCACACGAGTTTCAGCAGTTATATGGTCCGCTGACGAATTTTGGTCATTCTTTTTCCAAGTATCCGTGGGAGTGGTCCCAGACACCATGGCCTTGGCAAGTATAAAATCAAAGGAGGCTTCCTGTACATGTGGGTTTATGAAAAGAAATTGCAATACCCGGTTCGGGTGAGTAAATGTGATCCTCATATGGCGAAGCTGTTGATGGAACAATATGGTGGTGCAGACGGAGAACTCGCGGCAGCCTTACGCTATCTGAATCAGCGTTATACCATCCCAGACAAAATTATCGGTCTGTTAAATGATATCGCGACGGAGGAATTTTCTCACTTGGAGATGATTGCAACGATGATCTACAAGCTCACCAAGGATGCCACGATTGAGCAATTGGAGCAGGCTGGTTTGGATGCTCACTATGCAGGACATGATCGGGCGCTTTTTTATAACAACGCTGCTGGTGTACCCTTCACAGCCTCCTATATTCAAGCAAAGGGCGACCCCATCGCCGATTTGTACGAGGATATCGCAGCTGAAGAGAAAGCCAGGGCTACATATCAATGGTTAATTGATTTAACGGATGACGTGGACTTGCAAGACAGTCTGAAATTTTTGCGGGAACGCGAGATTGTGCACTCTCTACGGTTCAGGGAGGCCGTTGAGATTTTGAAGGACGATCGGGAAACAAAGAAAATATTTTAATGAGGAGCAAGCAGACATACAGTCAGAAGAGATAACGGGCAGTCCAAGTGGGCTGCTTTTTTGTGTAGGATGCATTCGATTACATAAATAAAATCAAAAAAAGGACGAGTGATCAAGGTTGTTGACCCCAAAGTCGTCCTGCAGAATTAACCTAATGTATGAATAAGTGCTTTTAGTATTCAACGACCATGGCAACATTTTGCCATCCAGCTCCAACGGTCCAGAACAATACTTTGTCACCGCGCTGTATCTTGCCGGAGGTTATCGCTCGATGCAGTGCTATAAATGGGCTGCTGGTGGAGGTGTAACCGAACTCGTCTCCAATATAGATAGCGATTTCATCATCAATACCGATATTTTCGGATACCGCGCGGATGTTCGCAATCGACAGCTGGGAGAAACATGCAGCTTTGACCTCATCCGGCCTGATTTCATTCCGTGTCAGCAACGTACGAATAGAGTCTGAAGCAGCATCGACACAGATTGAATCGTCAAACGGTGTGAACTTCACATGAAAAGCTCCTGCATCCACACCGGTACTTCCTAGCTTAGCTAGTCCTTCGGCTGGAAAAAGGGAATTTTGATACACACAGGTATCCGTCTGATAGATGGAATCGATAAACCCAACGGCATGTTCATCCCGTTCTACAATTACGGCTGCGGCAGCATCTCCGAAATTTGCAAAATAAACCGGATCATCCGGACTGGCATGAGGAGCGATATAGTCTGAACCGATGATCAAAGCCCRCTTGATTCTGGGATTGCCGAGCATTTGCCGAGCTACCTGCTCAAAAGCCGCAGTCATACCTGCGCAGTTGGCATTACTATCAATACAGATGGTATGGGGTGCTCCGCTGATCAAATGGTGAATCATTAAGGAATTCGTAGGGAAAATATATTCTGGTGTTTGGCTTGCATACGCAATCAAGTCGATATCTTGGCCGGTGAATCCGGTTTTAGCGAGCACATTTTGGGTTGCCTCGAAGGCCATCGTCAGTGAATTTTCGTCATCGCGATCAATTTTGTAACGTGATTCACGTCCGAGTGCTTTTAACAAACCACGAATATCGACCCCTCTGGCATCAAAATGTTCAATATAAAAGTCATTGTGCACCTTGGTTTCAGGGTGATACATATCGATATCTACAATACGAATTCCAGCCATCGTCATCCTCCTCTTAAGTGGAAAGGCAGAGCTGCTATTAAAACACCAAACGAGTCAGGGAGTTACGCCGAAATGATTTCCAGATTTTCCAGCCCTACGGTTCGGCCAAGTCTGGCAAGCTGCATTTTTAATATGGCATTGTTCTCGAGGGTCAGGACTACTTTTTTGTATTCATCCTTTTTGAACATGGTCAAGCATCCCTCAAGAAGAGGTACAATCTCAGGGGCAGTGACATTCAGCTTTTTGCAGTCAATATCCAGGTTAAACTCCTTGGTATTGATAGAGGCGATTGTATCCTGATACGCCGAGATCGAACGAAGACCGTCCTCTTGAGAAAAGGAACCTTCCAATTCAATGTGCAACACCTTGTTTGAAGCGTCTGTTTTTAGAATGAATTTTCCCATTACGTGTTCTCTCTCCTTTGTAATATGAGTGAAAGCTATCCTCTATGGAATGATGCCGTCCATTAGACCCTAAAGAGAAGGGGACCAGGTTGTTAAGCCGGAAGGATAATTTACCCATATTATAAAGGTAATAATGTAAAAAGATCAATAAAAAGGTCGAATGGTGTATAAAAATGTAGAACATTGAATTACTGGATTTCCTCAAGCGTGGCAAGCAACACATTAAAAGCACTGATAATACGCGGAGCACCTACACAAGGCGCCAGATGGAGTAATACGCCCTTCAGTTCATCTACCGTAACCCCTACGCTTAGAGCCATAGCATAATGAACACCGAGCTGTTCGAACTGTCCCTGCGTGATTAAAGACGAAATAATAGCGACTTCTTTCCATTGGTCTGTGATTGTTGTACGTTGAAAAATATCACCATATGCCGTTCCCATAATAAATTCGGACAACTCAGGGAAATGCTCTTTAATCGGGGCCAGTGCCTTTGCACCATATTCCCCTGAAAGCTTGGCAAAGCGGTCTAACCCTTGTGTCACCTGTTCACTCATGATTCGTTCCTCCTAATCCAAATTGACAACGCGGTGAGCTGTTGGCGGAATTTCATCCCGATCGGTTAACAGTTCGATAACAACGACTTGTTTTAGCTCCAGAGATGCCTCCAATGCTGCAGAGAACTGTGATAACGTTTCTGCACGAAAAGCCGTAGCTCCCAGAGATTCAGCGAATTTGACGGCATCCATTGGAACCTCGAATAGTGTGCCATCCGTGCGTCCCGTCGTTTTTTCCATACCTTTCAGTGCCATGTCCAGCTGTTTGTTATTTACAACGATAAAAATGACAGGAATATTTTTGCATACGGCGGTATTAATTTCCGAGCCCAGCATCATGAAACATCCGTCTCCGGTGATGCATACAACCGTTTCATCTGGTGAAGCGGCCTTGGCGCCAATAGCCATGCCGATAGCATTTCCCATACAGGCAAAATAGGCATCAAATATGAAACTGCCGGGTTTCTTCACTTTGTAACGCTGAACGGCATGAAAGCCATGGCTGCCATCATCAACGAACAACTTATGATCGTAGGGAAGTAGGTCGCTCATCTGATCCAGCACGGAAGCAAGGGACAAATGCGGTAGTTCCGGTAACGGTGATTGATATTCAAATGACTCTGAGACACCTTCAGAAGCAGATGCAAGAGAGGACGGCAGGGTGCTGAGCAGATATTGCAGATTGTTTTTGATGTCGCCTGTGATATGTAAGGTCTGAGATTGAAGGATTTTCCCTACGAAAGTGGGATCAGTATCCATCTGTATCAACTGCTTAGGATGATTATGCGGCTTGAGATTACAGAGCGTCATATCGCTAAGCCTCGATCCGAGAACAATATAAAGATCACTTTCATTCAGCATCTCGTCACCATGAGGGAACCCGCCTACGCCACATGGACCGTGATACAAGGGATGATCCCATGCGATGGCTCCTTTGCCGCCTGGAGTTGTCACAACAGGAATCTTTAATATCTCAGCCAGTTGCCGCAATTCTTCATGTGCCCCGGAACGAGTTACGCCTTTCCCTGCAATGATCAATGGACGCCGGGCTTGCTGAGTTAAAGGCAGTATTCGATTCAGATTATGGATGCTAATCAATGGCTCAGGTTCAGGAATAACGATATGGCACGCTGGAAGCTGCTCGGTTTGTACGTCAAAAGGGAGACAAAGATGGACAGGGCCTTTGTTCGGGCCTAGTGCAATCGAAATCGCATGATTCAGGATGGTTCCAAAGTGATCTCCACGCTCAACCAGTTTACTAAACAGTGTAGCAGGTCTGAACATTTCGGCCAGATCGGCCAAGTAAGAAGAGGAATCCTGGCACTGTGGGATGCCCAGTTCCTGAATGGATTGATGACCAGTAAGGAATAAGACGGGAAGGTTGTTGGCTTTGGCATGAGCTGCTGCTGTGAGCAGATTGGTTCCTCCAGGGCCCGAGGTGGCAAAAGCCACTCCCAGGCGGCCTGTCTGCAATGCGTAACCCGATGCAGCAAAGCCTGAACTGGCTTCATGGCGGCCAGGGATAAAATCTATTCCGTAATCTACCATTTTCAGAAGAGCAGGACAGATTGATTTTCCGATAATACCGAATACATGAGTGACACCCAGATTGCGTAGTGTTTCTGCTAAATAGTCCGCAACAGTTCTCACGCGTGGACACCTCGTTTCAAGTAGTAGGTTTTTAGAACCAGGCGGCTTATCCGATTGTGCATGTTAGTATTTGTCTAAGGTTGTAAGAAGAAGGATTACTTGGCATTAGAAATCGTATCTTTTTTTGTGGTTTTTTGTCAATCTTTTTCCTGATTCAAATTTCCTAATGCTTAAGATGTGAATGATTTGATTTTTTGTGAATCCGATTTCACATATAGAAAGCAGGTTCTGCAACTTAATACCTAGTTACATTAACGCAATGATGCAACAACGCAATGAATAAACAGAATTTCTATATGTTGAACTATTTGTATACACGTCGTCGGAGTGGATGGTATGTAATCTTTAAATCAACTTAAATAACATCAGATTTCTGATATACTGAGAATGAATTGGAGGGGATGCAATGACATCATTGAAAATGGCTGTAATCGGCCTAGGTAAGATGGGTTTACATATGATTCATCAAGCGGAGAATACATCAATGGATGTACCCGTTGAGATTACTGCGGTGTGTGATGCGAATGAGCAAGGATTGCAAGCTTTTGCATCAACTCATCCATCGGTGAAAACATATCTTGACTACAAACAGCTTCTGGATGAGCAGCAGATTGACCTCGTGTATATTGCTGTACCACCTAAATATCATTATCCGGTCGTTATGGAAGTGTTGAAGCGCGGGATTCATGTATTCTGTGAGAAACCGCTCGCGAATAGTTTAGACGAAGCACGCAGGATGGTGGAAGCCGCGGAGCAAGCTGGCGTGGTTCACGCTGTTCATTTTTCGATGCCGCATGAATCTGCCGTGTTAAAGCTGAAAGAGATGGTTAAACAACAGACAGTAGGCGACATTCGCAAAATCGATCTGATTCTGCAATTCCCGCAGTGGCCGCGCTCATGGCAGCAGAATGATTGGATTACAAGCCGTGATCAGGGAGGATTCATCCTTGAAGTTGGCATACACTGGATTCATATGATCCAAAATGTATTCGGGCGGCTCCGTGTACTGAACGCTCAAGTGACTTATCCGGCAGATCAACCGGATGCATGTGAACAGGAAGTACAAGCTGTGCTTGAAGTAAAGGACGGACCCCGTGTTCATCTACAGGGGATTTCTCATTTTGCGGGTGAAGAGAGAGTATCCATGATTGTGTACGGCACCGAAGGTACCCTTGCGCTGGAAAACTGGGAGGAACTGATGAGTGGGCAGATCGGACAGCCGCTTTCTCCCGTAGAAGTGCTGGAATCCTCTAATGAGTTGCCTGTTCTGAAACATGTAATCGCAACAATTCAGGGCAAACCTGGCAGAATTTATACGTTCCACGATGGTTATGAGGCACAGCAAGTGCTTGAAGCACTTCGGAACAGCCATTAAATAAATCTTACTCCGAAAGGAAGCGGTTTGAATATGACTACAAAAAATGCTTTACGTAAGCCGGAAGCGATGATTTTTGACATGGATGGTACGCTGTTTCAGACAGAGACCTTGCTTTTGCCTGCCTACCAGCAGTTATTTGATACCTTGCGTGCAGAGGGACATTTTGAAGGAGAAACCCCGCCGGAAGAGCGGATGCTTGGAAGTCTGGGTATGCTGCTTGAAGATATTTGGAAAGTGGTTATGCCCGAGGCATCCGAAGCGGCTCATCGCCGTGCAGATGAATTACTGCTGCAATTGGAGATTGAAGGACTTGATGGAGGCGACTCGAAACTGTATCCCGGTGTGAAAGAAACGCTAGAAGCACTAAAAGCCCAGGGGATTCGTCTGTTTGTCGCCAGTAACGGTCTGGAAGATTATGTGAAAGGCGTTGCGTTTGCACACGAGATTATGCCGCTGTTTGAAGGGGTATATAGTGCGGGCCAGTACAAAACACCTTCCAAGATTAATTTGGTGCAGATTCTGCTACAGAAACACCGGATTCAAGATGCTTGGATGGTAGGGGATCGTTCTTCGGACGTCGAAGCAGGCAAAATGAACAACCAGACCGTTATCGGCTGTGCTTATGCCGGGTTTGGCCGGGACGAAGAGCTTGCCGGATCAGACGCGCTGATCTCGGATTTTACCGATTTGCTCCGCCTATATGAAGAAGCAGAATAAGCCGGTAACACGGCTTAATCTTTAATATATCCACCCTTTATCATAAACCTGCATGGGCGATTTCACGCCTTTGCAGGTTTTTTTGGGGTTGGAGCACGAAGTCACATCCTCCCCTGTAGAAAGTTGATTTCCCTATCCCGCATGTATTGTAAATCCCACTATACTTTCATTCAAAAGCTATAGGGGGTCTGATTCTGATGAAACCATCCAAACTGAACGCTTACATCTTCATCATCCCAAGTCTCTTTCTCACGCTGGTATTCGGAATCTATCCGTTGTTATGGGCTCTGCGTTACATGTTCTATGATTATCAGGGCATTGGAAAACCGATCTTCATCGGACTTGATAACTTTGCACGGATTATGCGTGATGGACAGTTCTGGGACTCGGTCAAAAATACAGGGGTATATGCGCTGGGTAAACTCGTCATCACGATTCCGCTGTCCCTGATTCTGGCGATTATCCTAAATCGCAAATGGCGTGGACGCTCTTTGTTCAGAGCGGTTTTCTATCTGCCAACGATTTTTAGTGCATCCGTTATGGCGATTGTCTTCTTCATCATTTTCAATTCATATAACGGCATTCTTAATCAACTGCTGCTTAAGTATCATATCATTTCCTCGCCGATTGGCTGGCTGGATGCGAATCATGCGATGCTGACAACGATCATTATTGCTATCTGGGGAGCTGTCGGTAACTATATGTTGTTGTTTATTGCAGGTCTGCAAAGTATTCCTGAAGAGTTATACGAGGCAGCATCACTGGATGGAGCGAGCGAGTTCCAGAAATTGCACAATGTAACGATTCCATTACTTGGACCTGTGATGCAGATGATTATTATGCTTGCGATCACCACAGCACTTAAAGGATACGAAAGCATTATGGTATTAACCGAGGGTGGACCTTATGGCAAGACAGAGGTCATGTATCTGTACCTGTTCAAACTGTTGTTCCCTGTTTCAGCAGACACACAGTCCCTGCAACAGCTCGGTTACGGAAGTGCGGTCGGCTTCACGACAGCTCTCATTGTAGGGGCGGTTACGCTCATTTACTTCCAAATTTCCAAAAAACTTAATGATGTCTACTAATGACGAACAGGAGGAAACGATGATGACTCAAACCGTGCTTGCACCTGCATCTTCCGATTCAAGTTCATTCCGCTGGACTCGCTGGACAAAGCGAACAATCCTCTTCATCTTTCTGATGATCATTGCACTCTTATCCCTGTTCCCGATCATCCTGGTGTTACTTGGATCGTTCAAAACCAACCAGGAACTTACCGGAGGAGCAACGATCTGGCCGAAGATATGGCAATTTACAAACTACGCTCAGGCGTGGAAGACCGCGAATTTTTCCGGCTTTACGATCAACAGCGTCTTTGTAAGTATCGCTACAACGGTAGGTACACTGCTGGTATCTTCGATGGCAGCTTATGCGGTGGATCGGGTGAACTTTAAAGGCAAAAAGGCGTATACCCTGCTCATGGCATCCACGTTGTTTATTTCAATTGGTGCTGTTGTACTTAGACCGCAATTTGATCTCATGGTCAAGCTGGGTCTGAATAATTCGCTGTGGGGTGTCATCATCATATTAATCAGTGCCCATGCGGCAACCTATTTTATTCTTGTGGGCTTCTTCAAGAGTATCCCCCGTGAACTGGATGAGGCAGCGATGATTGATGGCTGTAATTTCTTCACCACCTACTGGCGGATTATCCTGCCCCTTCTGCGCCCAGGTCTGGCTGTTGCTGGTTTGGGTGTGTTCCAGAATTCATGGAATGAATATATTCTGCCTTTTGTATTCACGATGAGTAATCCCAAGCTGCAGACATTGCCGGTAGGTCTGGCGAACCTCCGTTATGGCATCGGGGCTGCAGCTGAGGTTCAATTAATGATGGCTGGAGCATGTCTGTCCATTTTGCCACTGTTAGTTGTGTACATCTTTGCGAATAAGTCCTTCATGCAAGTCACGCTGGGGGCTGTCAAAGGTTAGGTTGGAAGAGCGGAGGAAGAGATATTTGAGGAACCGTATTCCGTGCAGATTCCGCTGTGCTATACTCTTTTTAATTACAGCGGACAGGGCTAGCCCTTGTTCAAGGAGCGACCGCCTATGATGTCTTATTTCTACAAAATGTCTCTGAAAAAACGAATACAACTTATTTATATTTTTCTTGTTGTTTTGTGTATCAGTGTGACGGGCATTTGCTCTTATCTCTTCGCTGCCAAAAGCATAGAGCGAAATGCTCTTGAATTAAAGAAGAGCATTCTGAACAAGTCCGTACAGGTGATGGACGAGCATCTGCGTCATATCGTCGTTTCATCTTATTCATTCATGCTGAGTGACACGTTCACACAGGTGATGCAGGATGTGCGCAATCATAATGATGGGCGTTATTATCAGAATCTCTCTCTGCTTCAGACAACATTTGCTCAGTTGAAGCTGGTAGAGCCGCTGATTGATACCGCATACCTGAAAACACCTATTGGTAGCTTTTTCTCGACGAAGGATTTTCCTAATCAGAGTACGGCGTTTGATAACGAATATGGAGAAATGGTCAAAAAGCCAGGCTGGAATACAATGTGGTTTGGTTCACACGTCACCGGCTTATTTGAGTCCCGGGGTAATGTGTTGTCCCTGTTGCTCAAACCGATTGTGATCGACAACCACAACTTCTCAGAGGTATACATGGTCGTTAACATGAGGGAAGCCGCGATGCGAAATATTTTAAATCAGGATCTGATGAGTGGTCAGGTGCAATTGTTTTTGCTTCATAAAAACGGTAGTGAGGTCATCCGTCCGGGAGCAGGCACTTTTGATCTGGTGACAGAATCCGGATTTGCACAACGTTTAAATCGCGGAGCAGGTGATTTCACGTATACGAACGGACAGGGGCAAGACATGCTGGTGAACTACTCGGATCTGTCGATGAATGAGGACTGGGTTATGGTCAGTGTTCAGTCCAAGGCTGATTTGTTATCCCCACTGAAGAAAATTCGCTGGTTGGTCATTCTGATTATGTTGTTCTGTATCCTGCTTGCACTTGCGCTATCTGACCTGTTATCTTCTGCACTGCTGAAACCGCTGAACAAACTGAGACGTCTCATGGTTGAAGTGGAATACAATGACTTGGACGTACGGTTTCGCAGCAAATATGACGATGAGGTCAGTGCCGTAGGACATCGCTTTAATCGGATGTTAGAGCAGATTCAGGTTTTGTTTGAAGAGGTCCGAGCCACAGAACAGGACAAACGGCGTTTAGAAGTGAAGGCGCTTCAAGCCCAGGTTGATCCACATTTTCTGTACAATACGTTAAATACGATGTTCTGGAAAAGCGAAAGTGGGGAGAAGAAGGATGTCAGCGCCATGATTGTCTCCCTTTCTCTGCTGTTCAGACTCGGGTTGAATGATGGGAAAGACATAACCACCGTGGAGCAAGAGATCAAACACGTCGAGCAATATATGCAGCTCCAGCAGCAATGTTACGAGAACTTGTTTGAATACCGAATTGAGGCAGAGGAGTCATGCAGGAGTATCGGAATTTTGAAAATTTTGCTCCAGCCTCTGGTGGAAAATGCGATTCTGCACGGCTTTAATGATAAGGAAGATCTGGGACACATTCTCATCCGCATTGATCGGCATGAAGATACACTCCGATTGGAGGTCAAGGACAATGGATGCGGTATGGATGTAGCGAAAATGAATGCGGAAGAAGCAACAGAGGGCAATCGGAAAGGCTATGCCATATCCAATCTGATGGACCGATTAAGCCTACAGTACGGTGAGCAAGCTTCTCTTGTATTTGATAGTGAAATAAATGTGGGGACTACAGTGGTCATCACCATTCCGATTAGTTAGGAGGGAGCGTACGTATGGAGCAACTGACGATGTGTGTTATGGATGATATTCAGGCTGTGGTCAAGGGCATCACTTCCACTATTCCGTGGGAGGAGCATGAGGTCCGGATTGTGGGCACAGCGAACAATGGAGAGCAAGGCTGGTCTCTTCTGGTCGAACAGCAGCCAGACATTGTCATTACGGACATCAAAATGCCTCGGCTCAGCGGACTCGAACTCATGAAGCGGGCAATGGATGCTGGACTGCGTTCCAAGTTTATTTTTATTAGCGGATACTCCGATTTTCAATATGCTCAGGAAGCCATCAAGCTTGGAGCCTTCGATTATCTGCTCAAACCGTTTACCCCTGAAGAAATCTTGGGTGCGGTGCTAAAAGTGAGAGAGGTCATTGAGAGTGAACAGGCGAAGTCGCAGCAACTTCAAAAGCTGAAACAGAAAGCAGTTAGCAGCAGTGAGTACGAACGTCACAGTTATCTTCTGGGTCTGCTACGGCATGAGATTGGCGGGTTCCTGAATGAAAGCCGATGGGATGAGCTTGACATTGAGCTGGATTCATCCAACCTTAATGTCATGGTCATTGAAGTTGATGGCTATACACGCTATGGATCAACGATGCACCTGGATGCAGAGATCGTTCCATTTGCGGTTCAGAATATCGTCAGCGAAACGTTGAATCGGCATACGAGAAGCGTTGTGCTGCGTGAGAATCGTTACCGGCTGGCCGCTATATTTAACACATCCGACCAGATTGATATATCCGATCTTATGGAGCAATGCCGCCACAATGTGGAGCAATTTAGCAAAAAGACGATTTCCATCGGTCTGGGCACCATTGCACGGAGACCGCAGGAAATCTGGATATCCTATGCCAATGCAGATAAGGCGATATCCTATCGCTTTTACAGTGAGGGGAACTGCATTTTCAACTATGCAGAACTGGAGAATCAGGAAGTGATCGCTCCCGTCTATCCTTTGGAAAAGGAAAAGGAGCTATTTTACGCACTGAAATGTGGCAATGAAAGTTCTTGTCACCGAATTATCGATGAAATTTTGGAAGTCTGGCAGAATGCCAGAGGTTTTCCCGAGCCACTAACGATGATCCGTCTGTTGTCGGGACTCGCGTTTGCGATCTACCGGGCGTTCTGTGATGAGATCACAGAAGAAGAGCGCCTTCGTCTAGAAGCAGATTTGACCGTGCTTGAAGCGATGCGGTCGTTGACGTTTGACGGCTGGGGAGATTACATCAAGCATTTCAGCAGTATGGGCTGTGAGATCATGGATAAGAGAAGGCTTACGGATGTCAAACAGGCCATTAGCAAATCCCAAGAGTTTATCAGTATGAACCTGTCCGAAAATCTAACATTGCAAACTTGTGCTCAGTCGGTGCACTTAAGTCCAAGTTATTTTGCGAATGCGTTCAAGAAAGAAACAGGTATGACACTTATCCAATATATTACGAAGTTAAGAATGGAAAAGGCGAAGGAACTACTGGTTGCGGGTGTACAGGTACAGGAAATATGCCAGATGCTGGGGTATGAGGACAGACCGTATTTCAGCGGCCTGTTCAAGAAGTATTGTGGCATGACCCCTACACACTTCCGGCAGATGTATGAAAACGGATAAGACGGAGATCGTCATTTTTCCCACCTTGCATAGTCAGAATGTCCCTCACTTTGATAGAAGTGGAACGTTTATCATTACGTTAACGGGGAACCAGATAGGTTGTCCAGACAAGCATAAGGGGGCATTTCAATGGTTAAGAAGTGGATGATGACTACACTAAGTGCTGTGCTTGCATTAACGGTAGCGGGTTGTTCGACAGACAGTGGAACGACAACAGACAATGGGGCTGCAGCTGGCGGCGGAGAACAGAGTAGTGGCAAAACGAAAGTAATCTACTGGACTCCCGATCGACACGATGCTGATTTTATGAAATCCAAGATTGAGCAGTTCAACCAGACGAATAAAGACAACATTGAAGTGGAAATGACCGTCATGGGTGATAATTATCCGCAGGCCGTTGATATCGCTTTTGCGAGTAAACAAGCTCCTGATGTGTTTCAAATTGATGATTTCCAAACGTATTACCAGAAGGGGTATCTTGCTCCAATCGACGGATATATGAGCGATGCCATGAAGGCCACGTTCAAAGACAGCATGATCGAAAATAAAAACACAATTGATGGAAAAGTTTATACCCTTCCGAATACAGGCCAGATCTGGAGACTGGTGTACAATAAAGATATTTTCAAAAAAGCAGGCATCGCCTCTCCACCTAAAACCATTGCCGAAATGGTAGCGGACGCGAAGAAAATTACGGAAGCAGGCAAAAGTGAAGGTATCTATGGCTTCGCCAGCCCGTTCAAAAGTGGTAGCGGTTTCTGGAGAGCGGCGAACACGATTGCTGGTGCAAGCACGAACGAAGGAATCGACGGCTTTAACTATAAGACTGGTCAGTTTGACTTCAACATGTACAAGTCGATTGCCGAAGCGCTTCGTCAAATGAATCAGGATGGCAGCATGCTGCCGGGTGTGGAAAGCCTCGATATTGACCCGCTGAGAGCGCAATTCGCACAAGGCAAAATCGGAATGTACATCAACCACTCTGGTGAGCCGGGCGTGTACAAAGATCAGTTCCCAACGAAAGAAAATTGGGGTGCCGCTCCTGTGCCAACAGACGATGGTACGATTAAAGGCGCTTCACAAGTCATTGGTGGTTCCTATATCGGCATCAATGCTGACTCAAAGAACAAAGAAGCGGCATGGAAGTTCATGGAGTACGTATACAGCACGGATCTGCAAAGTGAGTATTATGAAAAAGGGTATGGTATCTCCCTGATTCCTGCAGTACTCAGCTCGGATAAAAAACCTAGCATTCCAGGCATTGAAGGTTTCTTACCTAAGAAGTATGACGCGATCTTCCCCGCCAATCCAAGTGTGATTACAGAGAGTTCTTTGGAAGGTATGAAATGGGCTGAAGCATTCTCCGCTTATATATTCACTGGTGGTGATCTGGATGGCGTGATCAAGGATCTGAACACACGTTATAATGCAGCACTTGAGAAAAGCAAAGCGGCTGGCCTGACTAAAATTGAAGCTGATCCATCGTTTGATTCATCCAAGCTTCAAGGTAAACTATCCAAAGAAGAGTAGAACCTAAACATGGCGGCCGTCGTATTCATACTTCGGTCGTTTCACTTTACTGAAATTTTTAAAATTTTCTTGCCTGGGAGAGGGGAATTTTCAATGATTGTTGACCAGAATTCGGTAAAACCACATATCATTAACGAAACAAGTTCGCGTAAAATTTTGGGGATGGGTGGAACACTCATGATGGTTGAAGTTACCTTTGCCAAAGGTGGGATCGGCGAAGTTCACTCCCATGATGCGCACGAGCAAGTCAGTTATATTGTAAAGGGTAGTTTTGAGGTTCAGGTGGGCGATGAGACCAAAGTTCTCAAAGCGGGAGATAGCTTTTATGCCGGCTTGAATGTGCCACATGGGGTAAAGGCGCTGGAAGATGCGATCATACTGGATGTGTTCACGCCGTTCCGTCAGGATTTTCTTGAGGCAGACCAATGAGTGATTTTTATCTTTCGGCGGATGAACTACAGCAGGCGGCTCTGTACTACCAGGAGCATTTTCCGGAGGAAGCTCGAAATTCAGTGACGATTGCGAACCGGGCTATACTGAATGAATTTATTGTGCCATATACGAATGATCTGACCAGCTGGATTCCACTTGGCATGCCGGTGGACTGGCTTCTTAATCCGACCAATGATCTGGAGTTCACTTGGGGCATCAACAGGCACTGGCATATGCTTGATTTGGGTAAAGCTTATCTGATGAAAGGCAACCCGTTATATGTGACTACATTTATAGATCACTATCGCACGTGGAGAGAACAGAACCCGGTGCCTGTTCATCTGGCATATGATGAGGCTGTTTTTTTTCAGAAACCTGGTCCCTGGCGTTTGCTTGAAACAGGTCTGCGTGTGCAATCCTGGATTGCCGCGTACAAATATATGGAATCCAGTCCGCAACTGGACGATGCATTTCGGACCGAATTTCTGCAAGGGCTTGAGGAGCATGCTGAATTCCTGACACATTATCTCGGCAGTACGGAGATCAATCACGCCATTATGCATATGCAGGGTTTGTATATGATTGCTGCTTTTTACAAGGAGCATCCACGCAGTCCATTCTGGCGTCAAGTGGCTACCGAGCGGCTGGAACTGTGTCTGCTGCATCAGTTGAATGAAGAAGGTATTCAGGTCGAATTGAACACCCACTATCATAATGCAAGTATTGAGATGTTTGGTACACCGTATCTGCTGGCCGGTATTTCGGGACATCCGTTCTCGGCGTGGTATGGAGAATGTTTACGTAATATGGCCGCATTCACCGAAGCCATGATTAGACCCGATCATCAATCGACAGGCATTGGAGATTCAGACTGGCTTAGTGACGGAAGACAGCGGTTGACACTGTTAGGTGCGATTCTGGGAGACGAGGATCTAATGGCACGCGGAGCTGACAGTTCAGAATGTCTCTGGTTGGTGGGTGTGGAGAAGTATGAGCAATGCGTCAGGTTACAGGCTGTTGCTTCGCGTTCATTGACGAGCCGTACCTTTCCACAGACCGGATATTATGTAATGAGGGATGATCGTCAATATCTGTTCTTTGATGCAGCCTCGATGGGTGGTGCTCACGGTCATGCGGATGCTTTGAACATCGAATGGATGTGGAATAACCGACTGTTTTTTACGGATACGGGACGTTATACGTACGAGGAAGGGCAGTGGCGTCATTATTTCAAAAGCACGCGGGCACATAATACGATTACCGTAGACGGGACAGATCAGACACCTTATGTATCCACTCAGCAATGGGGTGAGCCGGAGGCGGAAGCGACAACACACCGCTATGAGAGTCACGCGAGCTATCACTTTATGGATGCTTCACAAGATGGATATACACATCTACCCGATCCGGTTAGCCATCGTCGGTGGGTGCTTGCAGGCAAAAGTGTACCTTTGCTTCTGGTGGTGGACTGGCTGGATGCTGAAAAGACACACACACTGGAACAGCGATTCCACCTGCATCCGGAAGCGAGACTTGTGCTACGGAAGGAAGATCAGGCTAAACAGAGAGCTGGCATTCGATTTGATGATAATTCAGTCAAGCTCTGCATGAAGTTTTTGATGGCGGGAGAAGGCAGTGAAACATTTGAGTTGACAGAGCAGGTGGGCTGGGTATCTGAAATCTACGGCTCGAAGTCCGAAACAGCTGTTATTCAGGGCCAAGCTGAGTTCTCGGGCAAAGTGGGAGTTGTGGCTATATGCTTGCCGGCCAATGAATCAGAAGAGGCTGTGAATGTTACAGGGGTTGCGCTTGAGCCGGATCAAATGAGGTTCACGCTCTCTTATGAGTATTTTGGCGAGGAAGCCCAGATTGTGATCGACGCACACCAAGTGCAATGGAAGTAATAAACCAAATGTGAGTGCTGTAATTGGATAAAAAGATGTGCACCATGCTTAAAGCTAGAGAGGTTGAAGCAGGACTGAAAAAGGATTGAAGGCTCATGTATTATTGAGCCTTCAATCCTTTTTACTTTGCTGGGCTTGCAGGCTACGCTGTATGTTCAGCGAGTTGGTTTATTTCACCCTCCGGTTACGCTTGACTCTCGCTGCTTTAGAAGTAACGGGCCTGGGTGAAAGAGGTTTCCTGACTGTTTCGACAGGACGATTACGGTACACCCACAAGGCATATTCGAGCGGCTGTGTGATCGCTTTATAATAGATGCTTCGTTCACCAATTCGGGCGAAGACTTCACGGGCAGGTTTGGGATTGACTTCGAGCAGATAGATCTGTCCGCTTTTGTCTATCGCCAAATCGAGTGCAAGCTCGCACAGATCCCCATACGTATCCTCCAGGAATGAAGCCACATCAATACCAAATTTCTCTGCTGTTGCCGTTACTTCTTCGCGCAGATCTTCTTCCGGAATCCACTGTTTCATCAAGCGCTGCATGCCAACAGCCTGACCGCCGCCGTGAAGGTTGGAGGTTACACTTTTCTCTGCGCCCATACGTCCTGCGCATCCTGTAAGTTCCCATTCACCTTCTCCATTCTTTTGAACCAGCATGCGGTAGTCATGTACCCTTCCGTTAGGAAGCTGGAGCTGAATTCCTTTTTGCACTAAATATTTATCTTTCATTTTCCAGTGCTGGAGCAGGGGGCCAAGCCTGGATAAATGAACCTTGCGCGGTGTAATAATGCGACGTTTCTGATCCCGGCCTTGAACAAGCACTGTGCTGGGTTCCTTGATGCTGCGTTCTACGCGCAGAATGCCGCGTCCACCTGTACCGTTGATCGGCTTCAGATAGATAAGCGGAGAGTTCTTGAGCATACGGTTCACATCGGACATGTCCTGAAATAAAATCGTTTCCGGCAAATGCTGCCGAAAGGCGGATTTTTCGGAAAGTGTCTGATGAATGGTCCATTTATTACGCAACGGTCGGTTCAGAAAGAGTAGATGCCCATATTTCTCGCGAAAGGCAAGCAGTTGCTGGAAACGGTGATTGCGCTGAATGCGGCATCGGTCAAAGATCAGATCAGGGAATGCTCTCCATTCCCTGGACCAGCCTTTCTTTTCGTCATACACCATCGCTTCAATCTGCCTGCCGCCAGAATGTACATCCGCAGGTGTGAATACGTAAATATCGAGTCCCCGTTTGCGCCCCTCAAGAATCATTCGGCGGTAGATGCTTCGTTCTTCCAGAGCACGGTGTTCATTCAGATACAATGTCATGATGCCCAGAACAGGTGAGGACACAAACAATCACCTTCTTTGTATGCAGTATTCCTGCCCTTCATCGTACAGACTGACGGGCAAGATAGGCGCTGTACTGGAAAATACGCTCCAGTGAACGCCGTCTGATCTGTGGTTCATCAAATTTCATCGGTTTCGCATTGGCTTCGAAAAACCAGATTTCGCCCAGATCATCTACTCCAAGATCCATGGACATTTCACCAAGCGTATGCCCCGAGCCACGCTCAACCTGTCTTGCTATCATTAGTGAGGTGGACTTCACCCGTTTCATAAGAGCTGTAGTCATTTCTTCCCCGAATAACTCGGTGAGCAGCTTCTCCGGGTCTTCTACAGTGCCGCCGCGAGGCACGTGAGTTGTAATACTGCGCGATCCTGCGAGCCGTGCTCCGATGCCAGTCACACTCCATTGGCCCTTGCCATTCTTCTGCACAAGCACACGAAGGTCGAATGGGCGTTTGTGGGAAGATGCGAGTTCAATGCCTTGCTGCATAATATAAGGCGTATGTCCGGTTTCTTTGCGAATTCGAGCCCATAACTTGGATAATGTGGCTGCCTTGTACGTCATACTTTTCCGAGTATTCTGGATTTTAAGCCGGTAAGGCAGTTTTTCTTTTTCTTGATATTTAAGCATCATGATGCCTTTGCCAGCCTTTCCGCTCTCCGGTTTGAGATACAGATAAGGATAGGTTCGCAAAACTGTACCGAGTGAAGATGCACTGCGCATCCGTCGGGTATGGGGAACCAGTTGCTGAGTAGTCTTGGATTTTTTGAGCCATTCGAACAGATTCCATTTATTGAAAAAATACGGATTATACAGCTCGATGCCGGATTGAAGACATTCTTCAATTTTTCGCTGAACCGAAGGCTTGCGCTCGTCTTCCCGGTTAGGAATACGGTTATACAACACGTGAGGGAGGGGGAACGGCTGTGAAGTCCATTTGCCGCTCCCTTTGTTGTACGTATATCCTTTCACGGTAGGTCCGCTCACATTAAGATCGCGGACCGTCACGATATAAACGACATATCCCATGCTTTCACCTGTTTGCAGAATATCCTGAAAATTGTGATGATTCCCTCTGAACATCCGCTGTTGATCATGCATGGTAAGCACGGCGATCACAGGTTTGAAATCATCATGAAGGCTCATCAAATGCCTTCCTTCTTCCGGAATTTGCTCAAATACAGGCAATGCTCCAAAATGTGTTCCACCGACGATTTGCCCTCCACCCGGAGTAAAGGGTGACGGAAGATGGAGCGCCCGGGTTTGGCGTTCGCTTCGAACATCCATACATGTTCCTCCTGATCAATGCCCAGATCAAAGCCAATCTCACCAATCAGATGCTGGTGCTGGGATTCAATCGCCTGGGCCAGTGTAATAGCGACGGATTTCGCCTGCTGCAGAACCTCGCCCGCACGTTCCCCGAAATTGCGGCTGAGCGCCTGTTCAGGGGTCATTAGAGAGCCGCCATTTTTGATGTGGGTTGTGACACTTCCTCGTCCTGCCTTTTTGGCTCCAATGCCGACAACAACCCACTGGTTGTTCCCGTTTTTGTGCATGTGAAAACGAAAATCAATAGGGCAATCGTCAATTTCGATTAGCCGTATTCCCTGTTGAACAACATAGCCGCGTAATTGTTTGCCATGTCGACCTTGAAGCATACGCATCAGACTATTAAACGAACCGAAGCGCAGCAAGGCATTTCCGCCTTTTTTGCGATAACGTGCAAAATATCCACGTTTGGGCGAATAGGTTAAACGATAGATTCCGTTTCCGAGGCTGCCCGCGGTTGGTTTATAATAAACGAACTGATGCCGCTCGAGCATTTCCTTCATCTGTTCGATCGTTGGGTTGGTAATAGATTCAGGGATATAACGCCCTGCAGTTGGTTCGTTCTCCAGTAATTTATAAATATCCGATTTATTGAAGAAGCTCCAGTTGAAAAAAGGAATTTTGCGGCGGATAAATCGTTCACGAAGCTGATTGATCGCCGGTGAAAAATCAGAGCGACGACTCGGTAAACGATTGTAGACGACATCGGGCAATGGCACCGTCCTGCGGAAGAAACTTCCGCTCTCATTAAGAAAGTAACCGGAAACCGTCTCGTTCTGCCAGTTGATATCCCGCGGGGTGAAGGCATAGATGTAGGATTTGCGGCTTCCTTCACGAAGCAGCTGCTTGATGAAACCAGTACGGGAACCAAATGGATTCGAGCTTGAAGATGAACCATCGGACAGTACTCCGATGAGCGGTCCAAGCTGCACTTCACCATCCTGAAGGTTGCGAAGATAAATGTTGCCGCGTTTGGGAACGTTCATTAAGTTACGGATGCCTGATGCCAGATACAGATGTTTCCCGGCTTTGCGAATGGGTTTGATGGTGGCGGGCACGCGATCACGCCCGAAACGCAGATGTATCGTCTTTTTTCCAGACAGATTGAGGCTTTTCATTAAAGCATTAGATACATACACCACTTTTTCGGGTTTTTGGGTGAAATGCAGATTACAAAAGGTCAAACTCATGATTTATCCTCCTATCCTGAAAAAGATCCTTGTGCTCCTTGGCAAGCAGGCATTACAGGCCTCAGTCGCCTGGAATCGGGATGCGTTTCAGGCCAGCTTTGCTGGATGAATTCGGCATTTTCATTGGACGTGAGACGTCCGCGAGAACATGTTGTTGCAGCAGATAACGGGCGTAAGCAAGCGGTTGTGTGTACGTCAGGGCGTGCATGTGTTTGTCATTCGCCTCGGCAAATGAGGTGCGGCCTGGCTTGGAATTCACTTCGATTAACCACAGTCTGCCGTCCACATCGGCTCCGAAATCAAGACCAAGTTCCGCAAGTCTGCCGAAATGGCTCTCTAACATCGGAGGGATGAGAGTGGCAGCGTGTTTGATCTGTTGCTGCAGTGATGCAGCCTGGTTTTTGCCATATTTTTCGGTAAGGTATGCATCAGCAGGATAAGCGTTACCCCCGCCGTGAAGATTCGAGGTAAGAGAGCCTTCGGCTCCTTCCCGAATCATGCATCCCGTCAGCGTCCAGCGCCCTTGCCCGTTTTTTTGTACCAGTGCCCTTATATCAAATGCTCTTCCATGATGGCTAAGATCCAGATAAGGCTGCACAATCAACTTTTGTACAGCCTGATGTGATTCCAGCCAGGAAGATACGTCTGTTGCTCGATGAAATGTCATATTGAAGTATTCATTGTTTGTATTACGTCCTTCCACGATCCAAACAGATGGCGTATCCCTCTTGGATAAGCGAAAGGTATTCTTGCCATGAGTTCCTGATGCAGATTTGAAAAATAAACCTTTAGGCCAGCGTGCAAGCCATATTTCCCAGGGAATAGTTGACCTTACTCTGGATGTTGGAGCAAGCAGTGCCCGAATCCTGTTTGACCTGACTAGCGCGCGATGCACTTCCCATTTGCCAGGAAGTGCGGTTGACCAAGAGCGCTGGCGAAGACCGGAGGCATAAGGTAAATATTGTTCCAACTGCTGCTTTGCATTTTTGGAGAGTGGGTGCAGGCAGCGGTTCATCACCAGATCAATCGCAGGAATACGAATAGCTCTCCATTGCTTCTGATGATAGGTGTATGCTCTCTGAAGGGTACCTTCGATAAATTTGACCGGGATCGGAATGACGATGATTCGCAGCCCGTACTTGGGACCTTCCACACAAAGCCTGCGGCAGAATCGTTCATCTGCAAAGGGAGGTGAGCCTTCTGCTTCTCGGACGAGTATAGCCATGGTGTTGTTTTGCGACGATGTATACATGTTGCTGCACCTCCTCCATGAGATCAAACTTCAGAATCCGGCCAGATATGTGGAGTATTCAAGCATTGCTTTGACCGATGGGCGAATTTTGCTCTCACTCAGCGGTGTATTATCGTTTTTGGATGGTTTTGAATTTACCTCAAGCAGCCATACGCGTCCAGTTGTATCCAGCGCCAGATCAATGCCGAGTTCACCAAAATGGGCAGGAATGGCACTCTCGATTCCTTTGGCAATGTCCAGTGCAGCTGTATGCAGTCCTGCATATGCCGAGGCTTTGGCGGCGCCGGATAGCTGTGTTTTGGCTACGGCTTCTTTGACCGTACTGAGACTTCCACCCCGCGCCAGATTGGAAACGTAGTGACTACCACCTGCAATCCGGGCGACGATGGAAGTTACGCTCCATTTGCCGGTTTTGTTCTTCTGCACAAGCGCGCGGAAATCAACGGGTCTGCCGCTGTGATCAATCAAGGTTAACCCTTGCTGGATCTGGTAGCGTGTTGTTTTCATTTTTCCGGACATACTGGCATACAGTTTATCCAGAGAAGCATAAGTTTGTTTGCGGGTACCTCCGACACTTGTCGCCAGAGTTAGGTATCCTCCTTCTGGCTGACGGGAAACCCGGATAATGCCTTTGCCCAGTGAACCGCGCACCGGCTTCAGAAAGATGACCGGATAACGTTGGCACATCGTCTTAAGGGTTGCTGATGTTTTGAGCAAGTGGGATTCGGGCAGTACCCGTTTGAGTGTCGGGAGCGACTTAAGTGCGTCAAACACCTCATTTTTGTCTAGGAACTTTTCATTAAATGTGTGTGTGCCGTAGAGCGATTTTACTTCTTTCATAAAATGCTGTACGCTAGGTTTGTTCTCGAGTTTGCGGGACGTCAGCCGGTTATTGACCACATCTGCTACTGGCAGAACGGTCTTTTTCCAGCCGTCATCATATACCCAGCCTTTCATGTAGCCGGTTACTGCTCCGATGTCCTCCGGTGTAAAAAAGGATACATAGGCGCCCTGCTTCCGGCAGGCATGCACTAATTCCTGGCAGAACATCGTAATCGAGCCAAAGGGCCGATCGGGCTGATCGGGGTAATCCTGGCTGATCATAACGCTGATGTAGGGCCCCAGGCGAAGCGTATGGCTGGAAGCACGGTAAGATAACCTCAGGACTGAACGGGGAACAAGGCCGGTTTTACTGGCTACCGTCTGATTGAGTCGTAATCCGTCATACCGAGGAACTGGAATAACGGTAACTTCACGACGGTACGAACCGAATTGCAGTTGAAGAGGTCTTCCCGAAGGAATCTTAAGTGTCTTGAGAACCCCTTCGCCCAGCATGATGACGTCGTCCTGCAGGATGCCCGAGCCGGTAACCTGTATCGTTACTTTTTTAGTGGACATCACGGATCTCCTTCCGGGCGGCAGCTTGATGTCTGATCTTGAAGTTGAACGGCATCTGAACATGGCATGTGCTTCATCATATGAGGACATATACCCCTTGGTGATTGACCCACCCGGAATTAAATGTGTTTGATTTGGGGCGTTTTTTGGCGACCTGATCCCGAACCTTTTGTTTGAGCGCATAGAATGCATGTTCTTACACGGATGAACAACCAATTTAGAGGAGGAATTATAATGAATATTTATGACAAAGCCAATGATTTGGCAAAAGCACTAAGAGAGAGCAACGAGGTAGAGGAAATTACCTCTGCGATGAAATTGATTGAAGCTGATCCAGAAGCCAAAGCAATGCTGGACAACTTCCGTAACCAACAGATGGAACTGCAACAACGAATGATGAGCGGAGATATGCCAGCACCGGACGAGATGGAAAAGATGGAAAAAGTCTTTGAAGTATTGAGTCTGAACCTGAACATCCGCCGCCTGTTTGATGCAGAACGTCGCCTTAGTGTGATCATTGAGGATGTAAATAAAATTATTGCAGACAGCTTGGCTCATCTGTATGGCGGAGCAGAAGCCTAAGCTATAAGCTCGGTAAGCATACCCTTGTCTGTTTTTTTCTCTAATCCTCTCATATTACCTCTGCATCGTTCATAGACTAGCTATATATGGTACGAAGGAGCTGTGAATGGTGAAGAGGTTGAAAAAAACAAAACATGTCATCTATCTGCTGATTGCATTGTCGATGCTGGTTATTGCGCTTCCGCATATTTCCTTTGCTGGCGGAATGGACTGGGTTAATATTTTTGGCATCGTGTGGGTGCTGTTCTCTCTGCTGATTGTAGGTGCTCACCTCCATTTCATTCTTGGCGTGGACGAGGAGAAGAAACGTGCGCTGGAGGCGATACGCCGGGCGAAGTTACGGCAATGGGAGATGAAGCTGCTGGACAAGCAGGAGCAGAGTAAATCGATGTGAGCTGGGTAAGACCGAAATCCTTGAATCAAGGGGTTCGGTCTTATTTGTGTATTTAGATAGAGCACCCATGATGCGATTCTTTACGATAGAAGCGAGATTTTTTACTTAACAAGTTCAGGTGCCAGATGGGGTTATTTTCCTAAGGTCGTGTTATAATAGATACAGTATGGTACAGATGCAACCTCGGGGGTGGTACAGATGGACGGACAGGAAGAGAACGTCACGAAGCATGAACAGCTTCTACAGCATATTGAACAATTGAAGGTAGGCAGCAAAATCTCAGTGCGAGGACTTGCGCGTGATTTGGGCGTAAGTGAGGGGACAGCTTATCGTGCTGTCAAAGAGGCTGAGAACTTCGGACTGGTCGTGACCAAAGAGAGAATCGGCACAGTGCGGATTGAGAAAAGACCTCGGGGCATGTCGGAGCAGTTGACTTTTGCCGATGTTGTCACAATTGTGGAGGGCCATGTGCTTGGCGGTAATGAGGGGTTAACCAAACCATTGCACAAATATGTGATCGGAGCGATGAAGGAACAGGCGATGGCACGATACATTGATGCTGGAAGTCTGCTTATTGTCGGGAACAGGGAAGATGCCCACTCCTTGGCGTTGGAACAGGGAGCCGGCGTATTGATTACGGGTGGTTTTGGTACAAGCAGAGATGTAAGGATTATGGCTGATGAGCTGGGACTGCCGATTATCTCCTCCAGACATGATACCTTTACAGTGGCCTCCATGATTAACCGAGCCATCTTTGACCGGCTGATCAAGAAAAAAATTATGCTGGTAGAGGATATCATCGGCCAGAAACCGCGATTGCAGGTGCTTAAAGTAACGAGTTCCGCAGCCGATTTTCATACGTTGGTGTCAGAGACAGGGGAGCATCGCTTTCCGGTAGTTGATGAATGGAACCGGGTCATCGGAATTGTAAGTCTGAAAGATGTAAGTGAACTGCCGGCAGATCAAAGTATTGAAAAGTGTGTTGTTCGTCGCCCGATTACAGCATCGTTGCAGACCTCTCTTGCTTCCGCTGCACAGATCATGACTTGGGAAGGCATTGATTTTCTGCCCATTGTTGATCGCAACCGCAAGCTTATTGCTTCCGTTACACGCAAGGAAGTGTTGCAGGCCATGCGTGATGCGCAGAAGCAACCTCAGCTTGGTGAAACCTTTGATCATCTGATCTGGAACGGATTTGCGGAGGAGCGCGGTGAGCAGAATGAACTGTTGTTCCACGGCTTTATTATTCCCCAGATGGCTACGGATCTGGGGACGATCTCGGAAGGCGTACTGTTGAATGTCATGACACAAGCTGCGCGCAGGGCAGCATGGGACGTCACAGGCAACGATCATGTGGTCGATAACGTAACAACGTATTTTGTCCGTCCGGTGCAGATTGAGGATCAGATTATGGTACGCCCCATGATTCTGGAGACGAGTCGCCGGACGTGTAAAATGGATATCGTCATTACTCGCGAGGGTAGTGTGGTATGCAAAGCAGTCATGACGCTGCAGTCCATAGACCATGCTTGAAATTATTGCGTAGATGTTCTCAAAACCGATCGATTGAACATCATATCCAGGCACATCAAAAAGAGAGCGATTGCCCAATCAGGGGAAAAGGTGAACCGTGTATTTGCTGTGAAGCCTTTGCATCTCAGCATGTAAAGCTAGCAGCTATGCTGCAAAGCCTATACGGCATACCATATTCACCCGATTGTACGGGCATGCTCTCTTTTTTCAATACATTGTCCCAACCAGATTTACTCCGAAATGCTTGGGATTGTACAAGAATCAAGCCTAAGCAGGTGAGTCGCTGGAATGTTGCTTAAGTCTGGCATAGTAGCTACGATTGCGAATACCAGCAAATACGTTATAGGCTCCCATGACCAGGAAAAGCGCTTCCACAATGACAGACAAGGTAGAACCGGTGAAAACAAACATCAGGATCAGCGCGAGAGTGATGAGCATGCAGCCCATCCAGATATTCGTCCAGGAACGATACAAACCCGCTTCATGGTTGTCGGGTGTCCGGCGTGAACGAATGCTGTTCAGTGCAGAACAGATCATAGCGATAGCGAAGAGGGCGATAAGTGCATATTTAAATACTTCGATCAACACGCAGAAGCAGCTCCTTTTCTGAAAAACATATACTGCCCTTATTGTATCATGTGAACATGAAAACAAGGGCAGTTTTTTGCAGTTTTCGGATATTAAGCCGGAACATGCGTGCGAATCTGTACCCAGACCTGCAAAACGCCTTCCATGACAAGCATCGTTTTAACCTGAACGGAGTACTCTTTTTCTCTGACTTTATAAATTTTCTGGTTCAGCATGATACGTGTCATTTTGCTATATTCATCGATGTTAAATACATCTCTGCCTCGCAGGACTTCAAGCTCGTCCCCGAGTTTTTGCAGCATCAATTTCAGTGAAGCTTCGTCGGGGCCTTTGTCGGATTCTTCAGCACGAACTTTGATCTCTTTGATGACGGTTTGGCGTTTACTGTACTTTTTCAGTGTTTTGATATCCTCCTCGCTCTGGTGCAGCTGCAGCTGCAGTTCCTGATTATTCAGCCACAGTTTGTTGTAACTGAGATGAAAAACACCGTTATACACGACACATCCAGCGATCATGCCGAGCACAAATACGGCAGTCATGCGCATCAGCGGGCGGTAGCGGGAGAAAGGAGGCAGTCTCATGCGGGGTCATCACGGGTCATCGTCATCTAACCCCGGCCCCCGCCGCACACCCATTTCACCAGTTCGGTTCCCATATGTGCACCCATAAAGGCTGAGATCAGATATAGGATTTGTTTGACTGCTGGTGACAGGTTCCCATCCAGAAAATTGCTCTCAATCACACGCATCGGGTCGATCGTACCGCCTACAGCGGCAGCGAGTGCCCATATTTTGATCTTGCCGGAAATATCGAGCATTGTTTGGGTGGGGGGCTGGAGAGAGATAACAGCCCCTATACCTCCAATCATCGCGCCGCCCAGCACGATTCCGAATGCGATAAAAAAGTCAAGAATGGCTTTGGATAAAAAAGTGCTCACCCGTAACACCCCTTTCAGACCCAGCAGTCTACCTCCTGTGTTTAGTCAGCAACAGGGGAAGCAGCTTGTACTTCTAATGTATGGGCGAGCCCCCTGACGTTATGATAAAATAGAATAATAAACTCTTATATTTAGATAGAGATTTAATTTTAGCGGGAACATTCATGTAGGTGCATACTTACGCGAACTTCGATGATTCGGATTTTGCGCATTATAAAGTACACTACGGCGGCACACAGCATCAATGATGAGAGCTGCCACTGTAAGCGGGGAAAGGAAGTAAAAAAACATGAGTTCTTTTGTGCATTTGCATGTTCACAGTGAATATAGTTTGCTGGATGGCGCTGCGCGTATTCCGGATCTCGTGGATAAAGCCGCAGATCTGGGAATGACGACACTGGCGCTGACCGATCATGGCGTGATGTATGGTGCTATTCCATTTTATAAAGCCTGCATAGCACGGGGAATTAAACCGATTATCGGCTGTGAAGCATATATGACGGCGGGTTCTCGTAAGGAACGGGGAAGCCGGAAGGATCAACCGATTCATCATTTGATTTTGCTGGCGAAAAATATGACCGGTTATCGTAACCTGATGAAGCTGTGTTCCATCGGACATCTGGAGGGTTTCCATTACAAACCGCGTATCGATATGGAGAGTCTGGCAGCACATCATGAGGGGATTATCTGTCTGAGCGCCTGTTTGGGCGGCGAAGTTCCCCAACATCTGCTGCATGGACGTGAAGAAGAAGCGCGCCGTGCGGCAATGCGTTACAAAAATATTTTTGGCTCCGATTTTTATCTGGAACTGCAGGATCACGGGCTGGCTGAGCAAAAAAGAGTCAACCCTCAACTGATCAAGCTCGCAGCTGAACTGGAAATTCCACTAGTCGCAACGAATGATGCCCATTATCTATCCGAAGAGGATGCAGAGCTGCAGGACGTGCTAATCTGTATTGGAACAGGCAAAACCGTTGACGACGAAACACGTTTGCGAATTGGAACAAACCAACTGTTTTTGAAGAGCGCAGAGCAGATGTCTCGCCTGTTCCCTCATGTGCCGGAGGCCATTGCCAATACGGTGCGGATCGCAGATTCTTGCGAACTGGAGCTGGAGTTTGGCAAATCGATTTTGCCAGAATACCGTCCATTGCCTGAAGGTCTGAGTCCATCGGCATATCTGCGTCAGTTGTGTGAGGAAGGCATGAACGCACGTTATGCCAATTCTGATCGCTGGAACGATGAGGTGCTCCGAACAGAGCTGGATCAACGTCTGGACTATGAGCTACGTGTTATCGACAGTATGGGGTTCTCGGATTATTTCCTGATCGTATGGGATTTCATCGCGTATGCGCACAGACAAGGCATTGTTACCGGGCCAGGCCGGGGTTCATCAGCAGGAAGTCTCGTTGCGTATACACTGCGCATTACGGATGTCGACCCGATGAAGTACAACTTGCTCTTTGAGCGGTTCCTTAATCCTGAACGTATATCCATGCCCGATATTGATATCGATTTCAGTGATGAGCGGCGTGACGAGGTTATTGATTACGTAGCCGATAAGTACGGCAAAGCCCATGTTGCGCAAATTATTACATTTGGTACGATGGCTGCTCGGGCTGCTGTTCGGGATGTGGGGCGCGCGCTTAATGTACCCTATGGCGAAGTGGACAAGGCTGCGAAGCTGATTCCTGCACAGCTTGGTATCAACATTGAGCGTGCAATGGAAGCTACGCCTGAACTGAAGATGCTGTATGAAACGAAACCGAAGACACGTGAGCTACTGGATATGGCGATGAAGGTTGAAGGCATGCCGCGCCATGCTTCCACTCATGCTGCGGGTGTTGTCATCTCCAGGGACCCGCTGACAGATGCTGTACCACTTCAAGAAGGTAGTGAGGGTACAGCTTTAACGCAGTACTCTATGGAAAATCTGGAGTCTATTGGGCTACTTAAGATGGATTTCCTCGGTCTGCGTACGCTCTCCATTATTGAACGGTGCTTGCGCTGGATTGGGGAGCACGCAGAAGTTCCCGATTTCACACGGATTGCTGACGACGATCCACTTACGTATGAGATGCTGGGACGCGGCGATACGATGGGTATATTTCAGCTAGAATCTGCCGGAGTACGCCGTGTGTTGAAGGAAATGAAGCCGAGTGTGTTCGAAGATATTATCTCCGTACTGGCGTTGTATCGTCCAGGTCCAATGGAGTTTATCTCCAAATACATTCAGGGTAAGCATGGTCAGATTGAAGTGGAATATCCACATGATGATTTGAAGTCGATTCTGAAAGATACGTACGGCATCATCGTGTATCAGGAGCAGATCATGCAGATTGCATCCCGCATGGCGGGCTTTTCCTTGGGAGAAGCGGATTTGCTTCGCCGAGCTGTATCGAAGAAAAAGCGGGAAGTACTAGATCTGGAACGAGGCCACTTTGTTCAGGGCAGTCTGAAACAGGGATATAGCGAAGCAGAAGCAGACCTTGTCTACGATATGATTGTCAAGTTTGCGAACTATGGTTTTCCGCGTGCTCACGCAGCAGCTTATGGGGTGCTTGCGTTCCAAACGGCATATCTAAAGGCCCATTATCCCATCCATTTCATGGCCTCCATGCTTACTGCTGTTATGGGCAGCCATCGCAAGGTTGCAGAATATGTAGTCGAATGCCGTCATATGCAGATTGATGTGCTTCCGCCAGATGTGAATGAGAGTGGCATTTTGTTTACTCCTGTTTTTACTTCATCTGCTGTGCAGGAGAACGGTGAAGCAGGGGGATTGGGTGGTATTGAACAAGATAGTCGGAATGAGCTTGGAGAACCTGTAGAGCATGCTGGAAAACATGAAGCTAGCCAAACCCGCGATGATGTTTCTCATGAAAACTATGGTGAACATGCGGAATACGACGATGCTCCGTTACCGGATGATCCTGGGCCTCTGCCTGATGATCCAGAATTTATAACGAAATTCGAGAAAAATGGATCCGGGGACGATTGGCAGGCTGTGTCCGCTATGGCTGACTCTGAAGGATCCGGGCATCGGTTAGATCCGGGTCTGGTGAGGGTTTCCGCATTGGATTCTGTGCAGGGTCAGGATAAAACACAGGTTCTTGATGGGATGCAGCGTACCGAACATGCTCAGTTTGAGGATGAGGTACACAACCAGAGGCATGATCAGGCGCAAAGTGATGATGCGCACGACCAGGAACCTGATCAGGTACATGGACAGATTCAGGTTAAGGCATCTGGACAGTTATCAGGTACGGATCATGGAGAAGCCTCTGATGATGTGGAAGCGACAGAATCAAGCGGTAATGACAGCGAAGCGGTTACCCTATGGTCTTCGGGAGCCATTCGTTTTGGGCTGGCTGCGGTAAAAAATGTAGGTACACAGGCCATGGAAAGCATTATGGCTGTTCGACAGGAAAAACCGTTCGATAGCCTGCTCGATTTTTGTCGCCGTGTTGACCTGAGGGTGTGCAATAAACGTGTCATTGAATCGCTGATTCAGGCGGGGGCGTTTGACAGCTTGCCAGGACATCGTGCTCAATTGCTGGCGATGTTAGATGAGACGGTTGAAGCGGCTCTGAAATGGCGTAAAGAGCGTGAAGACTTGCAGATTCAGCTGTTTGACTTTGTGGAGACACCAAACTGGGAGATTGAATATCCTGAAATTCCGCCATTCTCAGCCAGTCAACAATTGGAACTGGAACGTGAATTGCTTGGTCTGTATCTGTCCGGTCATCCATTGGATGATTATGAAGATGTTCTGGCATCGAGCGGGGCTGACCGGATCATGGAATTGACGGAGGCGGCGGACGATACGATGGCCGTCGCCGCAGGTATGGTGGTGTCTGTGAAGTCGATTACGACGAAACAGGGCAAGGCTATGGCGTTCATGGAGCTGGAAGACCAGGTCGAACGCTGCGAAGTTGTTCTCTTTCCCGAGGTATGGCGGCGGAGCCAGCAGCATGTCGGGAAAGGTGAACTTCTCGTCGTGCGTGCCAAGGTGCAGCAGCAGGACGAGGGGTTTAAGCTGCTGGCCGAGGAAGTGTCGCCGCTGACACCGGCGGCACTGGAACAGCAGCTGCGCAGCCGCGAGCGCCGCGGCAAGCCCGGCAGCGGCAGCGCTTCGCGCCCGGCGCAGGCGGCTTCGCCGCAGCGTCCGGCGGGCGCTGGAGCCGCAGCGCAGCGCAGCAGCGCAGGCGGTGACGCTTCCGCTGCGCGCGCAAGCGGAAGCCGTGCCCCTGCCGCGACGAGCAGCGGGGCAGGCACAGGCACTGCAGCCAGCGCAAGCGCGGGCAATGCAGCGCCAGCGTCTAGCGCGGCGGAGCAGGGCCGCGCGCCGCGTGGGGCCGAGCAGCGGGTGTTCGTGAAGCTCACCCCGCAGGCCGAGAAGCCCGAACTGCTGGCGCGCCTCAAAGAGTTGCTCCAGCAGCACCCTGGCCCGGTGGCGACCGTGCTCTTCTACGAGCAGCAGCAGAAGCTGCTCGCCCTGAGCGACGCCTACCGGATCAAACCTTCACCGGCATTGTTCTCCGAAATGGAGAAGATGCTTGGTGAAGGCACAGTCAAAATCAAATAGGGCTGAAGCAGCTGATGACCACCTTCAGCCTTCAGCAGAGATGTCCGCCGTTTACAACATAAAACGGCGGACATTCTTTTTTTCTACATAAAAGTATTAGCAAGCATCAAGCGTAATCCCCTCTTATATTTAAGCGCCAACAATCAACAAGAATATTTATTTGCGTGAATATACACTTTTTTTATGTGTAACGATCATAAGAAGGACTACTCCGGTGAAAAGCAGCAAAAACCGCGGAAAAATCCTATTTTATGAGAAATGATCTCTACTTGTGGTTCACTAGCATATCTGCTGTGGTTCGCTATCTTTCACAGCACTTGCATACGACTTGAGCAAATCGGGGAATAGCCGCGGGGCAACATCCGCTTGAGCATGTACATTCGCACAATTTATGAACATTTTGGAAGTTCACTGCATACACTTGAGAACACCGAAGAACCTTGAGGTTCTCGGGGGATTGATGCGGGAGGTCGAGATATGTCATATGAGATCGCGGAAGCTATGCTGGCCCGGCGGGGTGTACAGATTGATGCTATCGCAGAAATTGTATATCGTTTGCAGAAAGGGTACCACCCGGAATTGACCATGGACGACTGTGTAACCAGCGTGAAATCCGTTTTGCAAAAAAGAGAGGTGCAGTACACGCTGTACACAGGCATTGCGCTTGATGAACTGGCGGAAAAAAAGCTTCTGCCCCAACCGTTGCAAGCCATTATGGAAGCGGATGAGTCCCTCTACGGAGTGGACGAGACTCTGGCTATAGGGATAACACATGTGTATGGAATGATTGGTTTGACCAGTTTTGGATATCTTGACAAAGAAAAAATGGGTGTTATTCATGATTTGAACGAACAAAAATCTGCGGTTCATGTGTTTCTCGATGATCTCGTCGCTGGTCTGGCCGCAGCAGCCTCCGCCCGGATCGCACACAAAAATATTAAAGCCAAGAAATACTCTTCAGACATTTAAAATCCATTATTACCATGTAGATAGCGATGTATTGCTTCAACCTGTTTAAGAGAATCAGGGGGCGGCTATGGCTGCCCTGGAAGGTTTTTGCCGAGTGGAAAAAGTCTGCGACTTACATCACATAACGATGACCTTCTGGCTCGCCAAGCAGCGGTCAATGTCCCGAATCATCCGATTTTCTCCCTGAAGGTCTTCAACCCTTCCTTGCAGAAAAAAACGGAGGTATGGTATCATTAGTCCAATATACGGGCTCTGAACATTAGCTTAGGGGGCGGACATGGCATGTGGACGGTGATTTACATTGCGCCGACAGCAAAGGTTGCGGACAAGATCAAGACCAAGCTTTCGGAAGAAGGTTTTCTGGTACAGACCCGTCCCATCAGTTTATCCAAGCAACAATATGAGATTCGCGTCCCTTCTGGGGAATTGGAGGAGGTTCAGGAAGTGTTGAATTCCATTCTGCATTCCTGATTCACTTGATATTGAAATGCCTTGGCAGATAACAAAAAGTACCACCGGTACATAAGGGACTGACCGCGGAAGCGGAAAGAGGAATCGACTTGCATGTGCGTTATGCTGCTGTCCTTCCTTCTTTTTTTGTTAATCGGTTATTGCAGGTAACATCAATCGTGCAGAAAGAAGCCGTTGATTCTTGCCTTATATCGGCGGATTTTTTGTTGTGAATGCTGGTCAAGGTCTAAGGCTTTGCATGAGTTATAAGCGTAAGCGGTTCACCGCAGCATGCAGATCAAGCTGATTGTTACAGCGGACTGCAGCCTGCGGCCATCAAATTATTGGCTGGAGAGGTGTAGTTGTGTTCAAAGATATATTCCAAAAGAAACGGAAGTACGCTACCATACCTTCCGAGCGTGCAATTCCAGGTGAACGTCAAGAAGCCGTCGAGCGCCCAAAACGTGAAATACCTGAAGGGCTTATGAACAAGTGCAGCAAATGCGGCACCATTCAATATAGCAAGGAACTGGAGAAAAACCTGAAAGTATGTCCTGCCTGCGGTTACCATATGCGTCTTAACGCCATGGAACGAATTGCAATGGTATTGGATGCAGAAGGTTTTATTGAACATGATGCTGATATGGTTTCGGTTGATCCGCTCGGATTTCCCGGTTATAGTAGCAAACTGGAGCAGCAGCGTCTGAAATCTGGTTTGAAGGAAGCCGTTATAACAGGGGAAGGTACCATTGAAGGTCTTCCTGTTGTTGTCGCTGTAATGAGCTTCGATTTCTTCACAGGCAGTATGGGCTCTGTAGTCGGAGAGAAAATTACCCGGGCTGTTGAACATGCCATTGAGAAGAAGCTTCCTTTAATTATTTTCTCTACTTCAGGCGGTGCACGGATGCAGGAGAGTATTCTGAGTCTGATGCAGATGGCTAAAACAAGTGCGGCTTTAGCTCGTTTGGACGAGCAAGGCGGGCTTTATATTTCGGTGATCACCGATCCGACAACCGGCGGGGTATCGGCTAGTTTCGCGAGCCTTGGCGATATTATTATCGCTGAACCTGGTGCTGTATTTGGTTTCGCAGGCAGAATAGTAATTGAGCAAACGATCCGTCAGAAGCTACCGGATGACTTCCAGACCGCAGAATTCAACCTCCAGCATGGTCAACTGGACATGGTTGTTCACCGGAAAGAACTTCGGGCAACCCTTGGCAAGCTTCTCGATATGCACAGTGAAAAGGGAGGGGTCTAAATGGCGGGTAGTTTGCCATATGAAGCGCCTCTGATTGAGATGCGCAAAAAAATTGAAGAACTCGTTCAGTTTGGACAGGAAAAAGGGATTGATTTTACCGAAGAAATTGCCCGTCTCGAAGAACGTTATCATAGACTCGAAGAAGAGATTTACACCAGCATAACACCAGCTCAGAAGATGCATTTGGCTCGTCACCAACAGCGTCCAACAGCACTGGATCTGATTCAACTCATCTTTACCGATTTTACCGAATTGCATGGTGACCGTATGTTTGGTGACGATCTTGCGGTTGTTGGTGGACTCGCCAAGCTGAATGGACAAACCGTAACGGTACTTGGTCAACAGCGCGGAAAGGATACAAAGGACAACATTGCTCGCTTTTTTGGAAGTGCTCATCCGGAAGGGTTCCGTAAAGGACTGCGTCTAATGAAGCAGGCCGATAAATTTGGCCGCCCGATCATTACGTTTGTTGATACTAAAGGAGCGTATCCGGGTAATACTGCAGAAGAGAGAGGTCAATCGGAAGCGATTGCCCGTAATTTGCTGGAGATGGCTAAGCTGTCGGTTCCAGTCATTGTTGTTGTTATTGGTGAAGGTGGAAGTGGCGGTGCCTTGGCTATGGCTGTAGGTAACCGTGTGCTTATGCTTGAACATGCCATCTACTCGGCGATTTCTCCGAATGGTGCTGCTTCTATTTTGTGGAAGGATGCATCGAAGGCAGATCAGGCTGCTGAGGCGATGAAAATTACAGCGAAAGACCTGCTGGAGATGGAAGTTATCGAAGAGATTATCCCTGAGCCGCGTGGCGGGGCTCATCAGGATTACGATACAGCTGCGGCAGCGATATCAGAAGCTCTTGTTCGTCATCTGGAAGAGATGAAAGGGTGGAGTGCGGAGCAGTTGAAACAGGATCGCTACGAGAAATTCCGGAAAATCGGCTCAGTAACCTTTGAAGCACCAGCAACAGAGGAAGAAATTGCTGAAAAAAGCGAGTCTACAGGTGAAGCAGAACCACAATCCGGAGCAGAATCTGTCCAAGTGGAAGCATCGGAACAGCCGCTAGAAGCAGAACCTGTGAAAAATTTGTCGGGAAATGCAGAATGATGTGACGAATTTCCTATACAAATGATCGAAAGTATAGTAAATTTAATAGTTGGAAAAAGAAAAATAGAGATATAAAGTTAGACCTTTAAAATCGGAGGAAACCCAAAATGCGCAAAACGAAAATTGTATGTACGATTGGCCCATCCAGTGAATCCCTGGAGAATACCAAGAAACTGATTATGGCAGGCATGAACGTAGCCCGTCTGAACTTCTCCCACGGTGATTTCGATGAGCACGGCGGACGGATCGTAGCGATTCGCCAAGCATGTGAAGAGCTGAACAAAACTGTAGCAATCCTGCTTGACACCAAAGGACCGGAAATTCGTACAGGTAAACTTGAAGTTGAGCCAATTGAATTGGTTCAGGACGAGTACATCACTTTGACAACAGAAGAAATTCTGGGAACCAAAGATCGTCTTTCCATTACGTATGCAGATCTTCCTAAGGATGTTGAAGCTGGATCTACAATTCTGATCGACGACGGTCTGATCGGACTGACTGTGGTGGAAGTGCAAGGCACCGAAATCAAATGCCGTATTGTTAATGGTGGTACGATCAAAAGCAAAAAAGGTGTTAACGTTCCAGGCGTTGCGATTTCCCTGCCAGGTATCACCGAAAAAGATGCTAACGATATCGTATTTGGTATTGAGCAAGGTGTGGACTTCATCGCAGCTTCTTTCGTTCGTAAAGCAAGTGACGTACTTGAGATTCGTGAATTGCTTGAAAAACATAACGCAGGTCACATTCAAATCATCTCCAAAATCGAAAACCAACAAGGTGTTGACAACCTGGACGAAATCCTTGAAGTGTCTGACGGCCTGATGGTTGCTCGTGGAGACCTTGGTGTAGAGATCCCTGCAGAAGAAGTACCACTGGTACAGAAACGTATGATCGAAAAATGTAACGTTGCGGGTAAACCGGTTATTACAGCTACACAAATGCTGGATTCGATGCAACGTAACCCGCGTCCGACTCGTGCGGAAGCAAGTGACGTAGCCAATGCAATCTTTGACGGTACAGATGCAATCATGTTGTCCGGTGAGACAGCTGCAGGTAAATATCCGGTAGAATCCGTGCTCACGATGTCCCGTATCGCAGAAAAAGCAGAATCCGCTCTGCCTTATCAAGAGCTGTATCTGAAACAACGTGTGGCACAACAGACAACCGTTACTGAAGCGATCAGCCAATCCGTTGCGCTGTCCGCCCAAGATTTGAACGCTAAAGCGATCATCACTTCGACGGAATCCGGACATACAGCGCGTATGATCTCCAAATATCGCCCAGAAGCTCCAATTATCGCTGTGACTACAGAAGACAGAACTTCCCGTCGTCTGGCACTGGCATGGGGTGTAACTCCGGTTAAAGGAAGATTGGTAGATTCTACGGATGCTTTGTTCGAAAATGCCATTGAAGGTGGCGTGAAATCCGGTCTGGTTAAAGAAGGAGACTTGGTTGTAATCACAGCAGGTGTACCTTTGGGTCGTTCCGGTTCTACAAACCTGATTAAAGTAAGTCAAATTCCGAACAACGCTTAAACTAAAGCAATATTCGGTAAGTACATGAAAGAAGCAATGGGGCTGATGTCCTGTTGCTTTTTTTCCATCTTCATGACACGATTCTGCGACGTTACGCGTATGAATGGTAGAGCCAAGGAGGTTGAGTACGTGCAAAAAGAAAGTCATGGTAACTGGTATACAGCCCGTCTTCGTGTACGTTATCAGGAAAGTGACCAGATGGGTGTCGTCTATCATGCGAACTACCTAAACTGGTTTGAGATTGGCCGTACCGAGATGATTCGCCAAATGGGGTATACATATCGTAAAATGGAGGAACAGGGACTGCTGCTTCCTGTAACTGGTCTGGATGTGAAGTATCACAAGCCGGCACGGTACGATGACGAGATTATCATTTTCACTCGAATCACTGCTTTTAGCGGCCTGCGCCTGAATTACGAGTACGACATAAGACGTATGTCTGAGGGACATGATGCTTCACTCGCTATCGGTGAACAGGTGTGGGCACATGATGAATCACTCCCAGGTGAACGCTTGGTGACGGGCTCTACCCAGCATGTGTGGGTGAATACAGACTGGAAGCCGGTTAGACTGGATAAGGTCGCCTCGGAGCTATACAGCGCGCTTGAAAAGGTGTGGTTTTCAGGAAAGGAGTAACATATCAATGCGAAAATGGATGTGGGCTTTACTTTTATTTATTCCGGTGATTGAGCTGTTTGGTTTCATTCTGATGAGTGATTGGATCGGGGCCGGAAAAACATTGCTTCTTATGATTCTCACGTCCTTGATTGGTATAGCCATGTTGCAGTTTGAAGGGCGAAAGGTATTAATGGATGCCAAGCAGGAGATGGAGCGCGGTAAGGTGCCTGGGCGGAAAATGGTCGATGGTCTTTTCGTTTTTGTTGGCGGATTTTTGCTGCTGATTCCCGGTTTTGTAACCGATCTGATCGGTTTTACCTTAGTATTTCCGTTAACACGTCCAGTATATCGACTGTTCTTCCTGGGTTGGCTGGAGAAAAAAATGAGAAATGGCAGTATTTCATTTTATCGCCGTCCGAAATAAAACTGCAATATCTTTTTTGCACCCAAAAATCTCCGTTCCGCAGACACCTTCTGCTTGGAACGGAGATTTTTTTCGATTTAGTTGAAGACGTACAAGTCACTTGCTCCTTAAAATCAGACTCATCGGACTCTGCCATTGATAATATATGTCCTCAGATCACGCAGTACATTCGCCCGATTAAAGGCATCGAGGATAACAAGACTCACCGGGCCAATAATGAGGCCTAGCACACCAAACAGCTTTAAACCAACGAACATGCCCACTAAAGTAGCAAGAGGGTCTAATCCGACACTACTAGCAAGAACTTTCGGTTCAATGATCTGCCGAGCAATGAGCAGGATAAGATAAATAACACTAATACCGATGCCGAGATAAATATCCCCGTTCATGAACAAATACGCTGCCCAAGGTACCATTACCAGGCCTACACCGAGATAAGGAAGCAGGTCAACTAGGCCAATCAACAGAGCAATCGTGAACGCTGATTTGACTTGAAGAATGAGCAGTCCAATCATGACGAACAGCGCTGTAATGGAAATCATGATAAGTTGTGCGCGTACATACCCGAAGAGGGCTTTTTTGAGATCATTCCAGATGTCGGAGATCGGTTTGCGAACAGCAGACGGAACCCAGCCTGAGACCGTGATACTATGACGCGTCCAGCCTTTACTAATAAAGAAGGTAGATAGTAGTACCACGATGAGAACCGCACCCATATTAGGCAGCGAGGTAAGCAGGTTTAGAATCAGGTTGAAAAAACCAGTAACAAGATCGCTTACTGCTGTTCCGACGGTCTCCGTTGTTTTGCTGATGTTGCTATTAATGGTTTCTTGATAGTTCGGATTTTCTTTGTAGAAATCGTTAATCTGCACAATTAAACTTTGGATTGTATCATTCTGCGTCCAGCGTACAAACGTTTCTTTGATTTGATCTACATGTAGATCAAAACTGGTGGTCAGTGAAATAACTTCTTTAACCATACGAGTAACAGCCGCAGATAAAATTACAGCGATTGCTCCAAAATACAATAGGAGTGATAGGGTTACTGCCAGCCAGCGCGGAAAACGAAGTCTGTTCTGGAGCAGCTTTACGAGCGGATTCATGGCATAAGCGATAATCCAGGCAATAACAAAAGGATATAATAGCGGGAACAACAGATATATGGCTACAGCGATCAGAAAGGTAGCTATAATGACCCATAGACCGCGTAGTAGACGTTTGAGAATGATTCGATCCAAGGCTCAACTCCCCTTTATTCAGTCAAGAGCTTATCTTATTAATATAGAGCAATCGTAAGCTTTTGAAACGCAATAAGAACAGTCTGCTGTCAGGTACCAGAATTCTGCTATGTACATCGTCTGCCTAAAGTATGCCTGAGGTTGACAAATTATAGCAATACATTTTGCGATTATATTTTTGTTTACATTCTCTAATGACATGAATTGTTTAGTACACATTAAATGTCAACCCTGCTTGTGTAAAGGTTTTCAAAAATGCTTTATAGGCCCGATAAATATGTTTGATGTGCGAATGAACTCTCATCATGTTCACATAAACGACAAAATCCAGTATGATGATATAAGTAAATACGGATTGACAGATAAGAAAACCGAATTTTGACAACTTAGGTCATTTTGAAAATGAAACGGTTTACAAAAGAGGTTAGGTGCATTTCGGCACTGATATGACTTAGAATGATTCCTGATTTCGCTTATTAAAGGAGAGATGTAATATGACAGCTACCAAAGGTCTGGAAGGCATCGTTGCAACAACCTCTTCGATCAGCTCTATTGTAGACGGTGTGCTTACATACCGTGGATACGATATCGATGATTTGGCTGAACATGCAAGTTTTGAAGAAGTTGCTTATCTGCTCTGGTTTGGCAAGTTGCCAACCACAGATGAATTAAAGTCACTTCGTAAAAGTCTAAGCGATTACGCGCCAATTCCAAGCGAATTGATCGCCCAAATCAAGTTGTATCCAAAACACATCAGCACAATGGCAGCTCTACGCTCTGCAGTCTCCGCACTTGCGCTCTATGACGAGCAGGCCGACGAGATGACAGAAGCCGCGAACGAAAACAAAGCGGTGAAGTTGCAAGCGCAATTGCCAACAATTGTAGCGGCAATCTCACGTATTCGTAAGGGCCAAGAGCCTGTGGCTCCAAAAGAAGACGCTTCCATCGCTGAGAACTTTTTATACATGATGACAGGAGAAGAGCCGTCTGAAACGGCGGTAAAAGCACTTGATCAGGCACTTGTTCTGCATGCAGATCACGAGCTGAATGCTTCGACATTTGCTGCCCGAGTTACGGTAGCGACCCTGTCTGATATTTATTCAGGCGTAACTTCTGCCATCGGTGCACTCAAAGGGCCTCTGCATGGTGGTGCAAACGAAGCTGTTATGAAAATGCTGGACGAGATCGGTACACCGGATCGTCTGGAAGCGGCTATTCAGGAGAAACTGAATAACCGTGAGAAAATCATGGGCTTTGGACACCGTGTTTACAAAAATGGTGACCCACGTGCGAAGCATTTGCAGAAGATGTCCAAAGAACTGGGTGAGATGAACAACGATACCCGTTTGTATGACATGTCCGTGAAGATTGAAGAAATCGTGACCGGTCAAAAAGGTTTGAAGCCAAATGTCGATTTCTATTCCGCTTCCGTATACACTCAACTGAAGATTGATCAGGAATTGTTCACACCGATCTTTGCGATCAGCCGTGTGTCCGGTTGGACAGCGCATATTCTGGAGCAACTTGCAGATAATCGTATTATCCGTCCGCGTGCCGAGTACACCGGTCCAACAGATCAGAAGTACGTCTCCATCGATCTTCGCTAAACTTTAGCAAAAACAGTATAATCATATAGATGAGGTGAGGGGCTTGTGAATATGAGGCTATACTGCCGAGTAGAGACAGCCCTTCCTTCCTGCAAAAATGTGGTATGCTTCATACTGTGAAACCAAAACTTAGGAGGAATTGTAATTATGAAATTGGAAAAATTTGCACTCCCAACTGAAGGCGAAAAAATTCAAATTGATAACGGTACGCTTCAAGTACCTAATAATCCAATCATTCCATTCATCGAAGGTGACGGTACAGGCCGTGACATCTGGAAAGCTGCTGTACGGGTTTTGGATGCAGCCGTTGAAAAAGCATATAATGGCACGAAAAAAATCGCTTGGTATGAAGTGTTTGCTGGCGAGAAAGCATTCAATACATACGGAGAGTGGCTGCCGAATGATACGCTCGAAGCAATTCGTGAGTATATTGTAGCAATCAAAGGACCTCTGACTACGCCAATCGGCGGCGGTATCCGTTCCCTGAACGTGGCACTGCGTCAAGAACTGGATCTGTACACTTGCCTGCGTCCTGTTCGTTATTTCGATGGTGTACCTTCCCCGGTTAAACGTCCTGAGCTGGTAGACATGGTTATTTTCCGTGAAAATACAGAGGATATCTATGCAGGGATCGAGTACGCTGAAGGTTCGGAAGAAGTGAAAAAAGTGATCCAGTTCCTGCAACAGGAAATGGGCGTTAACAAAATTCGTTTCCCTGAAACTTCCGGTATCGGTATCAAACCTGTATCTGAAGAAGGTTCGAAACGTTTGGTTCGTGCAGCGGTACAATACGCTGTTGATCACAACCGTAAGACTGTTACACTGGTACACAAAGGTAATATCATGAAATTCACTGAAGGTGCCTTCAAAAACTGGGGTTACGAAGTGGCTGAAGCAGAATTCGGCGATAAAGTGTTCACTTGGGCACAATACGATGTAATCAAAGAAAAAGACGGTACAGATGCTGCCAATGCAGCACAAAAAGCAGCAGAAGATGCTGGCAAAATCATCGTGAAAGATGCTATTGCCGATATCGCTTTGCAACAAGTATTGACTCGTCCGGGTGAGTTTGATGTTATCGCAACATTGAACCTGAACGGTGACTATCTGTCTGATGCTCTTGCAGCACAAGTTGGCGGAATTGGTATCGCACCAGGTGCGAACATCAACTACGTAACTGGACATGCTATTTTCGAAGCAACACACGGTACTGCACCGAAATACGCGGATAAAGACGTTGTGAACCCTGGTTCCGTAATTCTCTCCGGCGTAATGTTGCTTGAGCACCTGGGCTGGCAAGAAGCGGCTAACCTGATCTACAAAGGCATGGAAACATCCATTAACAATAAAACGGTAACGTATGACTTTGCACGTCTGATGGACGGCGCAACCGAAGTGAAATGTTCCGAATTCGCTGATCAAATCATCAAAAACCTGTAACAAAAACCTGTAAGGGGAGATGTGAATCGTGACTATTCAGCGCAAAAAAATCACAGTCGTTGGTGCCGGTTTTACCGGTGCCACAACTGCACTGATGCTTGCCCAGAAGGAACTCGGGGATGTTGTACTGGTTGATATTCCTCAACTGGAGAATCCGACCAAGGGTAAGGCACTCGATCTGCTGGAGGCTAGCCCTGTGCAAGGGTTCGACAGCCATATCGTGGGAACTTCCAACTATGAGGATACAGCTGGTTCGGAGATTGTGATCATTACAGCTGGAATTGCCCGCAAACCGGGCATGAGCCGTGACGATCTGGTTAATACGAATGCAGGTATCGTGAAGTCCGTGTGTGAAAATGTGAAAAAATATTGCCCTGATTCCATTGTCATTATTCTGAGCAACCCGGTGGATGCAATGACTTATGCAGCGTATCAGACACTCGGTTTTCCTAAAAACCGCGTGATCGGACAGTCGGGTGTGCTCGACACGGCCCGTTACTGCACGTTCATTGCGCAGGAGTTAAATGTATCCGTAGAAGACGTACGTGGCTTTGTGCTGGGTGGTCACGGTGACGATATGGTACCGCTCGTTCGTTATTCGAGTGTAGGCGGTATTCCAATCGATACCCTGATCCCGGCGGATCGCATTGATGCGATTGTGCAACGTACCCGTGTAGGCGGCGGTGAGATTGTTAATCTGCTGGGTAATGGCAGTGCATACTATGCTCCGGCAGCTTCACTGGTTCAGATGACGGAGGCTATTTTGAAGGACAAAAAACGCATTATTCCGGTTATCGCTTACCTTGAAGGTGAGTACGGATATCAAGATCTGTTCCTCGGTGTGCCAACCATTCTGGGAGGCAACGGAATTGAGAAGATTTTCGAACTGGAATTGACAGCCGAAGAAAAAGCGGCGCTTGATACGTCTGCAGATTCGGTGCGTAACGTCATTTCAATCGTTAATATTTAAGTTTTGAAGACTTTTTGAACATAAAAAGTGAGAAAACCTCCGTAAACGCGGAGGTTTTCTTTTCTTTGGATAAGTTCCCCAGTATAATAAAATGTGATATACAGCACAGCGAAAATGTYGAGGAGGATGAAAATTTTGACAATGATTATGTATTTGCTCCATATCGTCGGAGCACTGGCCATGGGATTTTATCTGATTCTACCATTTGTGGTCGGTAAAATTCGCACATTGAGCTTACCAGCACAGGAGGGAGCATTCGCGTCACTTCGTTCGTTAAACAAAGTTGCGCAGTATGCACTAATTATCCAGCTTCTTACAGGTGGTTATCTGATGACCAAGGGTAGTTACTCCCATATCTGGATGGCTGTTGTCGTAGTACTGCTTCTGGCTATTGCAGCCATTGGCGGAATTATGGGTAAACCGTTGCGTCTTGCAGCAGAAGGTGTGAAAAATAATAAAGATGTGACACCGTACCAAAGCAAAATTCGTATGTTCAGTACATTACTTGCGGTGTTCTTGCTCATCATGGTGTATCTCATGGTAGAAAGAACAATGTTCTAAAATAACTCATATAGATTCATCGATCACAGATGGTCTATGATCTTAAGGTAAAGCGTTTGCACCTATTCAGGACAAGCGGTTAGAGCAACATCAAGGCGCTGGTTCAGTAAACGAGCTTGCCTTCGAAAGCTGTGGCGTAAGTCCCATAGCATGAACTTAATTGAATAGTTCAAACTGGTAAAACTAAAGAGACAGCCTCCTGTTAGGGGCTGTCTCTTTAGTTTTGTTTATAACTTTTCCAGGTATCAGAACGTAATACAACGGCATAGACATGCCTGCAATGAAAGTGCTCAATTAACTAATACTTCCAGCGTGCATACGCACAGCATTTCGACCATTCCGCTTAGACTCATACAGGGCATGATCGGCGTCACGGAGTAATGATTCCAGCGTATCCGACTCACTGCCGGTTTGGGATACGCCAAAGCTGGATGTGAGATAAACGGGCTCGCCTTCTACGTCGAGCGGTTGATTCAACAATGCAATTCGCAACTTTTCCGCGAGATTATAAGCTTGTTGGAGCGTATTGTTTGGCAAGGCAATAACGAATTCTTCTCCTCCATAACGGGCAAATGACATCCCACTGTTCAGATAGCTACTGCACACAGTTACAACGTGAATGAGGGCCTGATCGCCGACATCATGTCCGTACGTGTCGTTGATTCGTTTAAAGTGGTCAACATCAAACAATATAAATGAGATTGGACGATGGTTAAGCAGGGCTTCCTGAAGCAATTCCCTGCCTTTGTTCAAAAATTGAGTCCGATTGTAAATCTTGGTTAATCCATCGTAATAAGCTAGCTGCTTCAGCTGTTCCTGTAAAAAGCGTTGTTCGGTAATATCAATTAACATAATAAGAATACCTACAACCGCATTGCTACTATTGAATACATACGATGTTCTGACCTGGTAACAGACGGTTTCACCACTTAACTGCCAGTAAAGGTCTGTTTGCAGTCCTTCTCTGTCGTATTCAACAGGAAAGGTTTCTCCTGCAAGTCTGAGCCATATGTCATTCAGGGGTTGGCCAACCATCGTTGTTTGAATATCAGGCAACATAAGCCGGAGCGATCGGTTGAAATCAACGAGACGATATGAACTGTCCAGCACGAGAACTCCTTCACGCATGCTCTCAAAAATGCTATCTTTCGCAATCGGAACAATGGTTAGCAGACGAGAGGACAGAATAGCCCAAATATACATGGCAGATGTGACACACATCAGAACAGGAACAGGGTCTAAACCAGACGGGGTCAAGCCGAGCAGATACACGAATGCAGCAACCATCGGAATAATTTGCGAAACAATCAGCGTAAGCAGTTGACGACGATACATCTTTTTGGTGTGCCGCCATTGTGCGATTAATATAAGGCCAGCACATAATAGACAGGAGAAGGTGAATGCACCGTGCACAACATACCATTGTCCGATATCCATCGCCATGACAGGGATGGTGCTGTCCTCACGCAGCCACACTCTTTTGTAATAAAGGTGGTGCCAATCATTCGTAGAAACGAGAAAAACTGTGATGGAAGGAATGATGAACAGCGCTGTCGTCAGCCATTTGGACAACTTTTTCCCGGTGTATCGAATCATTAAAATCAGACCAAGTGGAGCCGAGACAGGCATGCCAATATACTGAACGATATTCCAGAACTTCATCTGTTCAAGTGTATTACTGGCGAGACCGATCGCATATCCGAAAGTGTAGACCGAAAGGGAAGCAGTGTACAGTATGAAGATGCTGGCATTTGGAAAATGCGCTCTTCTGAAATACGTATACATACACAGAAACAAGTTCAGAACGGCTGAAGTAGTCACAAGTGTGATGTATGAATTAATATGCGATTCCATGTTCAGATCTCCATGTCGAATTAAATTATAATCATCGTGTATATTTTCCATTGTACATCAGCCCCCGCTGCTTAGGAATACGCTTTGAAACATGAAAAAGGTGGAATTATAAAAAAAGTAAACAGACGTTGCTTAGACATGTTTGAAATCTATTCGTAAACTTGTCGTTTGAATTTCCATAAAAGTGGTAAGTAACAATGCAAAAGCATATGGAATGATCACTGCTCCGAATACGTAGAAGAATAATCTGATCTGTTCATGCCATCCTAGAGAGTGAGACTTAGGAGGAACGAAAAACAAGTAAGGATATGATTTGTATCCGAGTTTTCTAACTTCCAGCATGTTTAATTCGAAAGGAGAATGTACAATGCCAAGCACGACTCAGCAAAATCAAAAAACGATGCCTGCACAGCATCAGGATCAGCGTCCAGGGATCGAGTCCGAGATGACCCCAAAACCGGAATTTGAGAAACCTGAGTACAAGGCGGCTGGTAAACTAATGGACAAGGTGGCTCTGATCACTGGAGGGGACAGCGGCATTGGACGGGCTGTTGCCGTGACGTATGCGAAGGAAGGCGCCGATGTGGCGATTGTATATTTGAGCGAGCATGAGGATGCCAAGGAAACGAAACGCCAGGTGGAACAGGAAGGGCGTAAGTGTATCCTCATTGCAGGTGACATCGGTGATGTGAATTTCGCGAAGAAAAGTGTTCAGGAGACGGTGGATGAGCTCGGAAAACTTGATATTGTGGTTAACAATGCGGCTGAACAGCATCCGCAGCAGAATCTGGAAGATATCACGCCAGAGCAACTGGAGAAAACGTTCCGCACCAACATCTTTGGTATGTTTTATGTAACACAGGCTGCTATGCCACATCTGAAACAAGGAAATACAATCATTAATACGACCTCCATTACCGCTTATCGAGGAAGCCCGACACTGCTGGATTATTCCTCTACCAAAGGGGCGATTACGTCATTTACCCGCTCTTTATCGATGAATCTGATTGAAAAAGGGATTCGTGTGAATGCCGTAGCCCCTGGTCCGATCTGGACACCACTCATTCCTTCGACATTCGATGAGAAGAAAGTAAGCGAATTCGGAGCAACACAGCCGATGAAACGTCCAGGACAGCCCGATGAATTGGCACCAGCTTATGTGTATCTTGCGTCTGATGACTCCTCTTATGTAAGTGGACAAGTGATGCATGTGAATGGCGGCGAAGTCGTTAACGGATAAGTAATGACCCGTGCTATTGAAGTTTCTCAGGCGGAAAGGGTACGGGGTGTATCGAGAAAGACGGAACGCTAAAGTATGATAGCGATTCGTCTTTCTTTGTTTCTATTTTCCGAAATATGAAAGGATTCAGGACAAGGGAGGGAAGTTAAGTCCTATTGTAAGATGCGATTTACAAAAGTCTGCATCTGCGCTGATATATCTATGATACTTTATACAGGTCTGACTATAAAGCAATGGAGTGAGTCAGACGGGAAGAAGGCAGACTTATTGCTCATTTTACATGGAAAGATATCTCATTATATGTGATATGATAGACCGGATAAAATATTCGGGAGGCACTCCTATGAAAATTAGCAAACAGGACGCAGTACATTATATATGGGGAGCACAGTGTGATGGCTGGCATCTTGTTCAAGGCGAAACACTTAGTGTGATTCATGAGCGAATGCCTRCAGGTACGACGGAAACAAGACATTTACATACGAAGAGCCGTCAGTTCTTTTTTGTTCTTAGCGGTGAGGCATGTATGGAGCTTGATGGAGAAATCATAATATTGGAAGCGCACGAAGGCATTGAGATTCCACCGGGTGTCCCCCATCAGATGCAAAATCGAAGTGCGGCAGATGTAGAATTTCTTGTCATTTCACATCCAACAACACGCGGTGATCGCACCGAGCAGTGATTGAAAGGTTATTCTGTCATCGGAGTGGTTATGTAAATTGTCTTGTTCGACGGATTAAAATATAACAGAAGGAAGAGATAAATGAGACCGTTTCGCATCCGCTTGGCACTGATTATGATGGTGCTCATTGGCGTATCCGTCATTGTAGCCGGATACACGATGGGCAGAGTTTTCAAGACTACTCATATTGCCGCACTGGAACAAACGATGGTGCGTGAAATTAATTTGTTAAAAGCAACGTTCCCGTTTCATGATGCTTCGAATCCGACATCATCAGAAACACGGAAGTATTATTCGGATCGGGCGCTGGAACTGGATCGTCTGACAGACTCGAGGGTAACCTTCATCAATAAAGACGGCATAGTCATTGGCGATTCCGAGAGCGATCCTGCAACAATGGATAATCACTTGAACCGGGAAGAGATCCGGACGGCTACGGAAGGGACTTTTGGACAGTCCATCCGATATAGTGCAACGTTAGGGCAGGACATGCTGTATGTCGCGCTGCCTGTTAATTCGGATCAAAGTGACATGATTGAAATGCCAAGTGGCAAATTCGACGGTTTTATTCGGCTGTCTATGAGTTTGCAAGCGGTGGACCAAGGACTGCAACGCGGGTGGATGATTATGTTTGCTGCTCTCGGCCTGCTTTTTCTCATTGTGGCCTTTGTCAGTTACCGGGTAGCTAGAGGGTTAACATCGCCCATTGAGCATATCACCAAAGTGGCACACCGAATTACAAAGCTGGAGTATGATGCCAGAGTAAAAGTTACACGCAGGGACGAGATCGGCCAGTTGGGTCTGGCGATTAACGGTATGGCAGACAGTCTGCAGTCTCAGCTCAAAACGATTCGAGACAATGAAGCATTGCTCCAAAGTGTCTTGGCGAATATGACTGGCGGGATTGTCATGATTGATGCAACGCAATCGATAGCTCTGGTTAACCGGGAAGCAGAGCGTATGCTCGGCATTCAGGCCGTAAAAGTTACAGGGAGACCTTACACGGAACTTAAGCGGCATTACGAGCTGACACGCACGATTGAAGAGAGTGTGGCTTTACAGGAACGTATGCATGAAGAAGTGAGTGTTTTTAACCCGGAAGAACGGTTGATAAGGCTTGATGGTGTACCCATGTCAGAAGACAATGGTGGATATCGAGGAATGTTGTTCCTTTTGCAGGATGTAAGCGCGATTCGTCGATTGGAATCCATGCGTAGCGAATTTGTAGCAAATGTCTCTCATGAACTCAAAACACCTGTGGCAGCGGTTAAGGGTTTCGCAGAAACCTTGCTCAGCGGTGGTGTACAGGATAAGGAAACGGAACGTTCTTTCCTGCAAATTATTTATGATGAAGGTGACCGGCTAAATCGCTTAATTGGAGATATTTTGGAGTTATCCAAGATTGAATCCAAACGTGCACCTCTGGAATGCTCTCCTGTACATGTGCACTCGTTCTTCGAAATGGTGCTGGGAACCTTGTCCAAGGTGGCGGAGAAAAAGCAGATTCGTCTGGAAATGAATGTACCTGAGGAACTGTATATCGAAGCGGATGAGGATAAAATGAAGCAGATTTTCATTAATCTTTTATCGAATGGCATTAACTATACGCCTGAGGGTGGAAGAGTGAAACTCCAAGTAAAGATGGATCAGACAAGCGAGGAAGAACAGGTTGTTTTCTCGGTGTCCGATACGGGGATTGGCATACCCAAGAAGGATCTGCCGCGAATCTTTGAACGTTTCTACCGTGTGGATAAAGGCAGGTCACGTAATTCCGGAGGCACGGGACTTGGACTCTCTATTGTTAAACACTTGGTGGAGCTGCACCACGGAAAGGTGACGGTTGATAGTGAACTGGGCATGGGAAGCACCTTCCGTGTCACCCTACCATTAATTCAGGAGGAAGAAATCTAGTTTACTTCGGGAAGAAATGTAGGCGTATAGAAGCAAAATGTAAAATGAGTCTTTTGCTTTACACAGCGTTAACAAATTAGTGCTATGATAGAAAAAGTGTTGTGGCAACAGACAACCTATGAAGAGAGAAGGGGTATCATGGCACAGCGTTTGCTGGTTATTGAAGATGAACCGACATTATCGAGATTACTTACGTATAACCTGACACAAGAAGGGTATGACGTAACGGCTGAGGACCATGGGTCAGCAGGATATGACCGGGCCTTGTCCCAGGATTTCGATTTGATTTTACTGGACTTGATGCTGCCAGGCATGAATGGTCTGGATATTCTGAACAAACTGCGTATTCAAGGGGTAAGTACACCTGTCATTATCCTTACGGCGAAGAACGGTGAAGCCGAGGTTGTACAAGGCTTGAAATCGGGTGCGGATGATTATATTACGAAACCTTTTGGTGTATCCGAGCTCTTGGCACGGGTAGATGCGGTACTCAGACGTTATTCCAATGGCGATGATCTGCCGCAGCCTGAAGATAAAGACGGCTCACGCATTATTCTTGGCGAACTTGAAATTTATCCGTTGAAGTATGAAGTGACTTTGGGTGGACAATCGATCAGCCTGCGTCCGAAGGAGTTCGAAGTCCTGTTATATCTCGCTAAAAAACCCGGAGTTGTGCTGACTCGGGATGACCTGATGAATGCGGTCTGGGGTTTCGATTATATCGGAGGCCAGCGAACCGTAGATGTACACGTCAGTTCATTACGCAAAAAGCTGGAGCTTGATCCTGAATCCGTTCATATTGATTCCATCCGTGGTGTAGGTTATAAATTGGTTGTCAAAAGAAAAACTCCCCATCATTCTAGCTAAATGATCGGGGAGTTTTATTTTTACGTACATTTTACACAAAGGAAGATTTTTCTTCATTTATGGGGAGTAGGATGATGTTATCCAAGTGATACTTTGTACCTATAATCCCACCTTAGGGCGGAGCTAACACGTAGAGGAGAATGTGTAAATATGCCCACTTTGTTAGAAGCTAGACCTGAGAATTTAAATGCTGATTTACAAAAAGAGGAACAATCATCTGTTATGCCTGACTTGGAACCAGACGAAACAGTGAGTAAAATTCAGGATGAGCATGCCGTATCATTGTACGAATATTTCCGTCAGGTGCCCGTAGCAAAGGGAGATACTACCTGCGGAGAAGCAGCAGCTATGCTGAGTGATGGACTAGAACACCCGTGTGTTGTGCTCTGTGATGAACACATGAAACCGACGGGAATATTGATGCGGGAGACCTTATATCGTTTATTAAACGGAAGGTTCGCCGCGGACTTATTTTATCGTAAACCGGTTGTGAATGCAGCTAACGCATCACCGGTTATTGTAGATATACATATGGAACCAGCAGCCATTATTGATGCCGCACTTCGGCGGGATGAGGATCATTTCTATGATTGCCTGCTTGTAACGGAAAAGGATCGCTTGCTTGGTGTGCTCACCATACGTGATGTGATGTCGCTTTCCCGTAAGCTGCAGCAGAAGGCATCCGCAGACCGGATATGCACCGTGACGGAGAGTGGACAGGAAATTTCACGCATCCATGAGGCCGTAACCAAACTGGTTCAAGCTGCGCATCAAACTGTACGAGAAGCTGGGCAAGTTATTCTTTTATCGAATGAGGGAGAAGGCCGTTTGCATCAAGTCGAGTCTTCCTACCTTCAGGTTCATGAGCATATGGGAGATCAGGGCAAACACGCAAGTCAGATGCTCGAATTCATTAAAACGGGTGCGGGGATGGCGCGTTCTATTCGAACGCTCGCGGATCAGAGCGGACTTCTGGCTTTAAATGCATCGATTGAGGCTGCTCACGCCGGAGAATATGGAAGAGGGTTCCAGATCGTGGCCGGAGAGATCCGAGCCCTCGCCAAGCAGACACGCGAAGTTGCAGGTAACATGACAATATTGCTTCAGGAAATTGAGAGTTTAACCCAACAGACGGTATCTCTCATTCAGTCAAGCGGGACGGAGATCGATGACAGTGCGGTGTATGTGAAGGAAGGAGCAGCGACATTCGGAAAGTTAAACCGTGCAGTAAATGCGTTGTCCTGCATTGTTGAAACCATCGCTACCGAAGGCGGGGAAGCGGGTAGGGTTGCGGAGAATATTCAGTTGAAGCTAAAAGCCATGATTACGGATCATTCCGAGTTATGAATTAAAGCACAACCGAGGCACAGTATAGCGAAAATGCGAAAAGAAAAAAGAGAGACCTGGGCTTTGATCATAGCGGCCTAGGTCTTCTTCAGGTGTTTTTACATTCCGTTAACATGAAGGTCGTACTGTTTTTACAATGTTACGTTAGGATATTAAAGATGACTGTGCTGATTGCTAGAGAATACGAACGCCGGTCTCAACGTAAAGGGAATCCGATGATCCCTGTAGCGAAGGAGAAGTGAGCATCCATGAAAGACCTCATTCACATTGATGGACTTAATTTATACTATGATACGCATCACGCGCTTAAAAATATATCGATGGATTTGCCGGAGAAAACCGTTACGGCGTTTATCGGGCCGTCTGGCTGCGGTAAATCCACATTGCTCCGCACACTGAACCGGATGAATGACATGATTCCGGGTGTTCGCGTGGAAGGACAAGTTATGCTGAACGGTTCGGATATTTATAGCAATGAAATTGAGGTGGAGACGCTACGGAAACGGGTAGGAATGGTATTCCAACAACCGAATCCTTTCCCCAAATCTATCTATGACAATGTAGCGTATGGACCGCGTCTGCACGGTGTAACCCAAAAGGCAGAGCTGGATCAACTCGTCGAACAGAGCCTGGTTCATGCGGCACTGTGGGATGAAGTGAAGGATGTGCTGAAAAAATCGGCATTGAGTCTGTCTGGTGGACAGCAACAACGTCTGTGTATCGCACGTGCACTGGCTGTACAACCGGATGTGTTGCTGATGGACGAAGCAACTTCGGCGCTGGACCCGATCTCCACGCTGAAAATCGAGGAATTGGTCAAAGAGTTGCATCATAAATATACCATCGTCATGGTTACGCATAACATGCACCAGGCAGCGCGAGTATCTGGACGTACGGTGTTTTTCCTGAATGGTGAAGTGGTGGAGGCAGCTGATACGGAGACGTTATTCTCCACACCGCAAGATTCCCGGACCGAGGACTATATATCCGGCAGGTTTGGTTAAGGCGAGCTGAATAGGAACGATCCCGGCTTACCCGGAGATGATGGAGAAGGAGGACATGAAATCTATGATTCGCAGAAAAGAATTTGATCAAGAGCTGGAAGAACTGCGCACCCTGCTTAAACAAATGGGGGAACATGTAGGAAATGCCTTGGACGGTGCGATTGAGAGTTTGCAGACATTGGATGTGGAGAAAGCTCAGGTCATTATCAAGAATGATGCGAATCTCAATGCCCTTGAGGACAAAATCATGGAGCTGGGCTCCAAGCTGATTATTACACAGCAGCCCGTAGCCAAGGATTTAAGACGTATTATCGTGGCTTTCAAAATCTCCAGCGACTTGGAGCGTATGGGTGACTTGGCCCTCGACGTGGCGAAGGTAACGATCCGTATGGAAGGTCAGGAGCTGATTAAGCCGTTGGTCGATATCCCGCGTATGGCGGAAGTCGTGAAATCCATGATTGATGAATCCATTGAGTCCTATCTGAAGGAAAATACGGATCTGGCCTATAAAATGGCACAAACCGATGATCAGGTGGATCAGTTGTACAGCAACATGATTCGTGATCTCTATACATTGATGACAGATCATCCAACCAATGCATCACAAGCGATGCTGCTATTGATGGTTGGGCGTTACATTGAACGTATCGGTGACCATGCGACCAACATTGGCGAGAGCACGGTGTATCTGGTTACAGGTCAGCGGCCAGACCTGAACCAGTAATTTATTCTGGGTAAAGGTTGCTGCACGAGTAATGAATTTGTTCATACAAGATAAGAGTTGATGATCGAAATGAGAGAACTTTCTTCCGGCTGGCCTGTGCACAGGCTGACTGGGAAGGAGGTTCTTTTTTTGCGGAAGAAATGTGGTGAAAAGGGTTGTGAAGTTTTTTGATGTAGGTGGCAGGTATGGTATCATGAGAGTAGGTATGTAAGTACAGTCTGACCATATGATACGCGAGGTGCTGGAATGGACAAGTTTATTCTTATAGATGGAAATAGCATTATTTATCGGGCATTTTTTGCAATGCCTCCCCTGACGAATTCGAAAGGTCTGCATACGAACGCGGTATACGGCTTTACGACGATGCTGCTGCGCTTGCTGGAAGAACACAAGCCTACACATGTAATGGTGGCGTTTGATGCGGGTAAAGTGACGTTCCGTCATGAAGGGTATCAGGAATACAAAGGTGGACGGGAGAAAACACCGCCGGAATTGTCCGAGCAGTTCCCTTTGCTTAAAGAATTATTGAAAGGACTCGGGATTGCACAGTTTGAACTGGCTGGTTTCGAGGCGGATGATATAATCGGAACGCTAACTAAACGAGCGGATGATGCAGGTAGACAGGTGCTCGTTGTATCGGGTGACAAAGATATGCTGCAGCTTGCTTCCGAGCATGTACATATCGGGCTGACGCGTAAAGGGGTTACGGAGATTGAGCTATATGACCCGGCTCAGATTAAGGAACGTTACGGTCTGACGCCGTTGCAGATTATTGATCTGAAGGGTCTGATGGGGGATGCTTCCGATAATATTCCGGGTATTCCGGGTGTCGGGGAGAAAACTGCGCTGAAGCTGCTGCATCAGTTCGGTTCGGTGGAAGAGGTGCTGAACGGCACGGGTGAACTGAAGGGCAAGATGAAGGAAAAGATTGAAGCTCACGCCGAGGATGCAAGAATGAGTAAACAGCTTGCGACGATACACCGTGAGGTTCCACTGGAGCAGACATGGGAGGACATGCAGTTTGATGGATTGAAGGAAGCAAGCGCGGGACCTGCACTGGCTAAGCTGGAGTTTAAGTCGTTGCTGGAGCGCTTGTCCTTTAGCGGCAGCATCGCTTCCGAGCAAGAGGTCGTTCCGGCAGCTGAGGTTGAATCAACGATTGCAACGGAAGATAACCTGGCTGAACTGATTGACGTGCTGGGTTCGATCGATGTGTTGCATGTAGAGACCCATGGAGATAATCCGCATCAGGCGAAGTTGGTTGGCCTTGCTGTGGGTGCTGAAGAGAAGTATACGTTCGTATCTCCGGAGTTGTTACAGTCCGATGCCGCGGCTCCTGTGCGAGAATGGCTTGCGAGTGCTGACCAGCCAAAGCGTGGATATGATCTGCATCGCGTGGATTTGGCTTTGCATGCACATGGCATTGAATTCGCCGGTGCAGCATTTGACGTGCAACTGGCTGCCTATTTGCTTGACCCGACCGAGTCGAATCAGACGATTAGTGGGCTGACGTCCAAGTATGGGCTGCCTTCACTGGTTGAAGACGACACCGTTCTGGGTAAAGGCGCTAAATACAAAGTGCCTGATGCGGATGTTCTGGGCGACTTCCTGTGCCGGAAAGCTGCTGCGCTGGCTGCGATTATCCCGCTTCAGGAGCAAGCGCTGGAGAGCGATGAGATGAATTCGCTATTCCATGAGCTCGAAATGCCTTTATCCCGTATTCTCGCTGACATGGAGAAGCAGGGCATTAAGGCCAATACAGCTGACCTGCAAGCGCTTGGTAGTGAATTTGAAGGGCAGATCGACAAGCTGATGGCGGAAATCTACAAGTTGTCCGGTACAGAGTTTAATCTGAATTCACCAAGACAACTCGGCGAGATTTTATTTGACAAGCTGGGCCTACCTGTCGTGAAAAAAACAAAAACAGGCTACTCCACCGACGCGGAGGTGCTCGAAAAGCTGGCTCCTTACAACGATGTGGTGCAGCACATTTTGCAATATCGCCAGCTTGCCAAGCTGCAGTCCACTTATGTGGAAGGTTTGCTGAAAGAGATATCGGATAGAGATGGCAAGGTGCATACGTTCTATCGTCAAACCATTGCAGCAACAGGACGACTGAGCAGTCAGTTCCCGAACTTGCAGAACATTCCGATCCGTATGGAGGAAGGGCGCAAAATTCGGAAGGTCTTTGTACCGTCCGAGCCGGGTTGGTCTATACTCGCAGCCGACTATTCCCAGATTGAGCTGCGTGTACTGGCTCATATTTCAGATGATGAGCGGTTGAAAGAAGCTTTTGTGCAAGATATGGATATCCATACGAAAACAGCGTCCGATGTTTTTGGCGTTAAGCCGGAGGATGTGGACAGTGATATGCGTCGTTCTGCCAAGGCGGTTAACTTCGGAATCGTATACGGGATCAGTGATTACGGCCTTTCTCAAAATTTGCACATTACGCGGAAAGAAGCGGCACAGTTTATCGATCAATACTTCGAAGTATTCCAGGGTGTGCGTCGTTATATGGATGATATCGTGAAGGAAGCCCGGCAGGACGGTTATGTGAAAACATTGCTGGAGCGTCGTCGTTATCTTCCCGAAATCAACGCAAGCAATTTCAATCTGCGTTCCTTCGCGGAACGTACGGCGATGAATACACCCATCCAAGGTACTGCGGCTGATATCATTAAGCTGGCGATGGTACAGATGGATGAGGCGCTGCGGGAACGCAATCTTCAGAGCCGTATGCTGCTCCAGGTACACGATGAGCTCGTGTTTGAAGTGCCGGCAGATGAACTGGAACTGATGAAGGAGCTTGTACCTTCAGTCATGGAAAAGGCGCTTTCGCTGTCGGTGCCGCTAAAAGCTGAAGTTAGCTTTGGTGAGAACTGGTATGAAGCAAAATAGATAAGAAAGGGTCCCGCTGAGTGTCATCTTCCGTTATAATATAAGGGAGGTGAGAACATCATGCCGGAACTACCGGAAGTCGAAACAGTCAAAAGAACATTGAATCAACTTATTGTAGGCAAAACCATTGATCATGTTACCGTTAATTTGCCGCGGATTATTCAGCGGCCTGATGATATAGAAGCATTTGCACTGGAACTGGCAGGACATACCGTGATTGGTGTTGAGCGCCGGGGCAAGTTTTTACGTATTTTGCTGGACGGGCTTGTGCTGGTCTCCCATCTGAGGATGGAGGGACGTTACGGGGTGTACCATCAGAATGAAGAGGTAGAGAAACATACTCATGTCATCTTCCACTTCAATGATGGTACGGAATTGCGATACAAGGATGTTCGTCAGTTTGGAACGATGCATCTGTTCAGTGCGGGCGAAGAACTGGTTTCGAAACCGCTCATGAAGCTTGGATTGGAGCCGCTGGATGAAGCTTTTACCGTAAGTGCGTTTGCTGAAGCAGTGGGGAAACGTACCACCAAAATCAAAGCCGTTTTGCTCAATCAGGCATATGTTGTCGGGATCGGGAATATTTATGTGGACGAGGCACTCTTCCGTGCAGGTATACATCCCGAGACGATTGCCAAGACGCTGACTGAGGCACAGCTGGAGGTGCTGCACGAAGCCATTGTGGCTACGTTGCAGGATGCGGTGAATGCCGGGGGATCCTCGATCAAGTCATATGTCAATGGACAAGGCGAGATGGGCATGTTCCAGCATCAGCTGAAAATTTATGGCCGTAAAGCGGAGCCGTGCCATACATGTGGCACGTTGATTGAAAAAAGTGTTGTTGGCGGACGTGGCACGCATTTTTGCCCGAATTGTCAGCGACTTTGATCTCCCGAACCAGAACTGAATCAATGAAATGATGAAATCATAGCACCCTTGGATTCCTCCCTCCATATACTGATATGGCAGAAATAAGCGGGCATATACCCATACTGACATCATCAGTTGGCACGTACCGCACAGGGGAGGAATCCGGGGTGCTGCATCATTTTATTTCATTACTGGCGCTTGCTTTTGCAGTGAGTTTAGATGGTTTCGGAGTTGGAATTACATATGGACTTCGGAGGACCAAGATTCCGCTCTTATCCATTGCTATTATTTCACTTTGCTCGGGATTGGTTATTGCATTGTCTATGCAGGTTGGGGTGTTATTATCTCATGTGGTGTCGCCAGGTGTGGCTTCGATTGTGGGAGCTGTCATTCTGATTGTGATCGGTGCGTGGTCGCTCTTGCAACTGATTCTACGGCGAGGGAAAGAACGTGAGGAAACAGAAATTGGAGTGTCGCAGGAAAAGCTGGTAGAAGGAAGAGCGACTACAGAGCCGGGTCTGACATCTGGAGGCAAGAATCAATTAATGGTCCTGGAAGTGCAGCCATCACCAACGGATGGATCGGTGGAGCGCATGGTATTTACACTGGAACTGCGCAAGCTAGGTGTGGTTATTCAAATTCTGCGTAGTCCGTCCAAGGCAGACATGGATAATTCAGGCAGTATCTCTGCACAGGAAGCGATGTGGCTGGGGATTGCGCTGTCACTGGACGCTTTTGGGGCAGGTTTGGGTGCGGCGTTACTTGGATTTCCTACGTTGTGGACAGCACTGGTGATTGCATTGTTCAGTGGAGCGTTTCTTTCGCTTGGTATGAAAGTAGGATTACGATTTGCAGCACAGCGCTGGATGCAGAAGCTTTCGATTCTGCCAGCCCTGCTGTTAATGATTATGGGAATATTCAAGTTGTTTTGAGGAGTAATAAAGCTGTTATGAGGTGAGACGATGAATATAGGCTTAACGGGCGGAATCGCAACAGGCAAAAGCAGTGTTTCCGCCTATCTGGCCAGTAAGGGAGCGCTGCTCATTGATGCAGATATTATTGCCCGGGAAGTCATGTTGCCTGGGCATCCCGTTTTGGCTGCCGCTGTTCAGCGGTTTGGACAAGCCATACTGAATGAGGATGGAACACTGGATCGGAAGAAGTTGGGGAGTATTGTTTTTCAGCACCCGGAGGAACGTAAAGCACTTGAGGCCATCACTCATCCCGCGATACGCAAAGAGATGAGAGAGAGAGCTACTGCATATGAAGTGAACCATCCGGACAAGCTGGTGGTATCGGATATTCCATTGCTGTACGAGTCGGGTCTTGAGAATGGTTTTGAAGAAGTTATGGTTGTGTACGTCCCGAAAGCGATACAACTGGAACGGCTGATGAGTCGGGACCAGATGAGCCGGTCTGATGCGGAAGCGCGTATTGCGGCACAGATGGATATTGAACGCAAAAAAGAGCGGGCAGATATCGTTATTGATAACAGCGGTTCATGGGCGCAGACGGAGCAGCAATTGCAATCTTTTTTAACGCATAAGGGCTTGTTATGAAAATATTGCGTAAAAAACGTGTATTGCTAATCATGTTTGTTTCCTTTGTACTTGTGTTATTTCTAAACAGCAACTGGATGACATGGTTTTACCCGATTGAATACAAGGAAGAAATTCGAGCACAATCTCAGAGTTATGAAGTTGATCCGTTTCTGATCGCCTCTATTATCAGGGTAGAGACCAATTTCAAGACGAGCAAAGAATCCAAGCGTGGTGCGATCGGATTGATGCAACTCATGCCGGATACGGCGAACTGGATTTTGGAACAAGCCAAGATCCCCCACACTTCGCTGGAGGAATTGAAACATGAACCCGGACGAAATATCCAACTGGGGACATGGTATTTGCGGAATCTGTCAGACCAGTTCGACGGCAACGAAATTGTGATGATTGCCGCGTATAATGCCGGACCGGGGAAGGTCAGCAGCTGGCTGAAAAACGGTGTGTGGGATGGAACTCTTGAAACGGTGAAAGATATTCCTTTTGGTGAAACACGCCACTATGTACAACGGGTTATTTACTATTATAATCAGTATGTGAAGATCTACGATACGTTCTAGAGCAATTGCTTGGAAAAGAGATAAGGAGAAGCACAGAGCAGACCGGTAGTGTACCGGCCGCCCTATGCTCCTCTGTGTAACGTATTACGATGCAGATAATTATTGGTATTGACCTGCCAATTGCTGTTCTGCAATTGTTACCAGACGCTTCGTGATGTATCCACCGATCGAACCGTTCTCGTAAGAAGTCATGTTACCTTGGTATCCATCTTGTGGGATGCTGATTCCGAGTTCTTGAGCTACTTCATATTTCATTTGCTCCAGAGCTGCAGAAGCTTTAGTTACGACCAAGTTGTTGGAGTTACCGTTGCTTTGTGCCATTGCTGTTCACCTCCTCGCGGGTTGGTAAAAGTATTATGTGTCGCGAATGCGATTTTCATTACAAGATATGCTCAGGGAATATGTGGTAAAAAGTAAAAGTGGGAAGTGATCTTAGTTGAAATGTCCTTATTGTGGTTATTTAGGTACCAAAGTGCTGGACTCCAGACCAGCCAATGAATCCAAATCCATCCGCCGCCGCCGCGAATGCGAGCAGTGCGCGAGAAGATTCACAACATTTGAAATGATTGAAGAAACACCGTTGATCGTCATCAAGAAGGATGGCAGCCGGGAAGAATTCAGTCGTGACAAAATTCTCCGTGGTTTGATTCGTGCCTGTGAGAAACGTCCTGTCTCCGTAGAAACGCTGGAGATGATGGTATCTGAAGTGGAGAAGTCACTACGTAACACAGCCGAAGCTGAAGTGGAAAGCCGCCAAATTGGTGAGCTGTTAATGGAGCAGCTGTTTCCGGTGGATGAAGTGGCGTACGTACGATTTGCTTCTGTGTACCGCCAGTTCAAAGACATTAACATGTTCATGAAAGAACTGAAATCACTGCTGTCCAAGGAAGATTTGGAGGACTAAATGTAGTGGGGGAAAGGAGAAGAGCAATCCGGAGCTGCATCTGGTATGTGCCTTATGTGCCCGTAACATGAATGTTCTTCTCCATAAGATTTCGGTGCATGAAAAGAGTGTTGACAGTCCAGAAGGGATTTTATATGATATAGGAGTCGCCTGTAAAAATGAATTTTAGCAGTGCAATTACATATCCTGGGGCCTTAGCTCAGCTGGGAGAGCGCATCGCTGGCAGCGATGAGGTCAGGGGTTCGATCCCCCTAGGCTCCATAAGAGTTTGACAAAAGAACGGCAGAGATGCCGTTCTTTTGTTTTGGTGAAAATCAATCACACGGTAGAATTCCAGATAAGGTGAGCTGGAGGAGGGATGTTATATGTCAAAAAATGATAATATGTTAGCCATTCTATGGATGTTGAATTCGGGAGAGAAATGTACTGCACAACAAATATCCGAAAAGTTAGAAGTCAATATAAGAACCGTTTATCGATACATTGATGCATTATGTTCTAGTGGCGTGCCTATCATATCTGACCCAGGCCATCATGGTGGCTATAGCCTGTTGCATAATTTTATCAGAGCGCCTCTGCTATTTGATACGGAAGAAAAGAAGGCACTCCTTCATGCTGCTGTTTTTGCAAAAGAAGCAGGATACCCGTTGACTGAGACATTAGAGAATGCGACAGCCAAGTTGAAAATGTATTCGAATGAGCAACAGGAGAGCACACTAAACCATCAATTATCTGGATTTGAAGTGATAAATCGCATGGTCAGCCCTTCGAGTCAGCTCATACTAGCGGAATTGGAGCATGCTGTAGAAAATGAAATCACTGTAGAGATGGATTACCGTACAAACCATGAGGAGAAGCCAAAGAACAGGATGATAAATCCTTATGGAATAGTTTACTGGAACAATAGATGGTATACAGTTGCATTTTGCCACCTAAGAAATGAAATACGGAGTTTTCGGGTAGATCGGATTTTACTTATCAAGTGTACTCAACTCAAATTTAAGCGTCCTAAAGCTTTTTCTAGCCGTGATTTTTTTATGAGAAACCTGTTACCTGATCTTGTGGGGAAGGAAGGGTTAATTTCTTTAAGGATCGAAGGCAGGCCAGAAGCGTTAGACGAATTAAGCATGCATTGGTTTTTCGGTCATCATCTGCAAGAGCGAACAGCTAATCAAGCCATCTTTTTATTTGAGGAAAAATCCATTCATCATTCTGTCCCTTATTTTCTCCTATCCTATGGTAAATCCATTCGAATCATCGAACCCCAGCGTGTGAAAGACAGACTTGTTGCTGTTGCAACAAAGTTAATGGAATATTATCAACAATAATAGCTTCACTGACAGCGGATGTCAGTGAAGCTATTTTATAATGAGATAGTCAGTGATTATCGATGGATTATAGTCCTTGATAGATAAGAAAAGGGAGAAATTTAAAAATGAAAAACACAGTATATCTTTATGTTTTTGACAGCATGTCCGATTGGGAAATAGGTTATTTAACAGCCGAGTTGAACTCAGGAAGATACTTTAGAAAGGGGTTATCTCCAGCACGAATCGTTACTGTTGGGATCGAAAAGACTCCAGTAACTACAATGGGTGGATTGAAAATAACACCTGATATTAAAGTAGATGAGTGCAACATTAAAAGCATAGATGCACTCATCTTACCTGGTGGGAATACCTGGACGGAGGCTATACATAAGCCCATTTTAAAAATTGCGGAGAGGTGCCTACAGGAGGGGATTGTAGTTGGAGCCATTTGCGGTGCTACCATAGGACTTGCTCAAGCAGGGTTGTTAGATTCCCGCCCGCATACAAGCAATGATCTGGCTTACCTTAAAATGATTTGTCCGTCTTACACAGGCGAAGAATACTACAAATCGGAATCTGCTGTTACCGATGAAAAACTGATCACGGCTTCTGGAGTAGCTCCACTTGAATTTTCTGTTCATGTTTTAAGAGAGCTAGATGTGTTTTCTCCAGAAACCTTAGACGCATGGTATCATCTTAATAAAACGCATGAAACTCAATATTTTTACGCGTTAATGAATTCAATTCAATGACAGCTCCATTCAAAGAAGAATGCCATCACATTTAAGTGATGGCGTTTTTTTGATGGATTACTTCATTAGTCTGTCTTCTTATCGGAAGTCAAAGAAAAAGACGTTCTCTAAAATGCTCCTTTACAAGGAGTATACTTTTGGTTGTATTTTTAGCCTCAAGGGGCCGCAAAATTCTGTACACGCTTTCACTTAGCAGATGATTCAATGAACCTTACAAAGATCGTGGCTACTTCGGCGCGGGTAGCGGTGGATGTAGGAGCAAATAAATTATCTTGCTTGCCTAATACAATACCGGTGCCCCGCAGTGCCTTGACGGCCTCGAACGCCCATGAGCTGATCTCACTCTCGTCTGCGAATGGTTTAGATTGGCTTTCAGGTATTTCATAGCCCTTGTACTCCATGTAGTTGTAAAGGATCACTAACATCTGCTCGCGTGTCATCGGAGAATGGGGGGGCAAACTGGTCTGGGTTTAAACCGTTAACTAAACCTTTTTCTGCCGCCCACTCGACTGCCGCCGTGTACCACTGTCCGTCCGTCACATCCCTATAGCGGGAACTCGTATAGTCGGCGTGATCTACGTTCTCCAGATTGGCCAGTACCTGCACGAACATTGCGCGCGTCATAGCGTTACCGGGTTCGAATGTCGTAGACGTTGTGCCGTTGAAAAGATCGTACGTGTAAATGGAATTAACGTAACCGTAGAACCAGTTGTCCATGGTGGTATCCTTAAAAGGATTGCTTGATCGCACAAGGAAGCCGAGTGAGTTAGCATCATTGAATGCAAACTCCGTAGCGGCACGAATGTTAAGTGACATTCCGTTGTTTAAATCGACTTTTGCTCCTTGCGGTCCTGTTACAACCATGCCGTCACTCTGTATCTTCGATCCGTCATGGATAAGAATTTGATTACCGTTTGGCAGGTTCACATGCGCTCCTTTGCCGCCTATTGTGATCGTGCCGTCGCTCGCAATCATCGAACCGCCTGGAATGGTCACTGTGCTTTTACTGCTGAGTAGTGTCAATTGGGCGCTCTTGTCCCCCGGAATGGTCACCTTACCGTTTGCGTCTATCGATGTGCCTTCAGGTACTTTAATCTCCATCCCGCCCTTGGTTACAATCTTGCCGCCACCGGGCAGGGTAGTGATTCCATTTTTGTCCGTGACAGCGGGTTTATCCTTCGGTGTAGTCACGGTGTAGGTCGACTTTGACATTCCAGTGACTGTCCCGGTGCCCGTGCTGTCGGTGTTGCGTGTACTACCAATGTTGCTTGTATTACCGGTGTTGCCCGTACTGCCAGTATTGCCCGTAGGGCCACCAGAATCAGGCGCGGTAGGAGCTTTCGTCGCCGTTGGCATCGCCGTCACACTGATCTCCGCGCCGTCTCCCTTCGCGTTCACCGCAACGATCTTGAAGCTGTAGCTTTGGCCGTTTGTCAGGTTATTGAAAGTATATTTAGTTTCCGCCGCATCCAATGTGACTGGCGGTACGTTGCCATACCATACCTTGTAGCCTAATATCGCACTGCCACCGTCGTCCGCAGGAACAGACCAGCTTAAAGTGACCCGTCCGTCACCTGCTGTCGCCTTGAATCCGCTCGGTGCACCGGGCGCGGCCGGTTTTCTCTGTGCGAACATCCAATCAAAGACATCGGTGTAGTCATTGTTCCAAGCCGGCAAATTAGAGGACTGCGCCGTGGGAGCTATACTCCAAGTTCCCATAGTTATTTGATTGTAGAGAACCGCCGCTTCAACTTCATGCGCTATATAATCAGCTAGAACAGGTGTGTTGGCAGGATTCGGCCTCAGATTCGGCTGATCAAATTGATTGTAGGGCCATGTAAGTACTTCATTACTTTCAAAGCGGGAAGCTCTAGCGTTAATCATCTGTGGCATATTCGTATTGATGTAGTTATTGAGGTTAGTCTGGTAGCTTCCAACGTTATGAGCATTTAAAAACATCCAATACGCCAAAGTGTTGTGAGCATCATTGGCCTTGGCGTTCGGTGAACCGCTTACTGGAGCCATAGGTGCGGCGGCAGCGAAGAAGCCGGGATAGCTGTTAACTAAGTTGTTCGTATATTGGCCGCCCCAGGAGAAGCCTGCTGCGTAAACACGGTTAGGATTTACATCACCGCTGGCAATCAGGGAATCTATGACCTGCTTAACGTTCTCTGTTGAGGGAACAGATACGCCATTATAGGAAATATTCAGGATGTGGCTGGCGTATTTTTCAGGATTCTGTGCCATTTTTTTCATCAGAGCGACGGAACCGTTGGCGGATTTCATGGCTGCTTTTTGGTCTGCCGCTGCGTTTGTTCCGCCGCGTGACATGCCATGGGTATACACATACAGCGGTAATCCTTTCATCACGTTACCATCTTCATCCTTGTGAAGGTAGAGCGAGCGATTGACCGAGTTATCCGCGAATGTTGTGAACTTATCAAGGATGGGATTCACAACTTTTTCCTGTTCAAAAACTACGTTTTGAAGCGGATTCCCTTCTGTCAGTACGATCTCACCCTTTGTGATGAGGGTGTAAACCTGTTTTGTCGAGTTACTACTGCCATCTAGTGTTGTATTGCCGCCGCTTTGTGAATAAAACTCAGACTCAACGACGATGTAGCGGCCGCTCGCCAGTCCGTCCTGATAATCTGGCGAATTGCTTACCGACCCCACATAGCCTCGTACCTTAGGTTCATCATTAGCGTATACCCTTGTGATCTTGCGTGGTCCTTCAAAAGTAACCGCTTCACCGTTCAGGGTCGTATTCCTAGCCGATAAGGCAAACAAGTCCGGATTAAGCGCGGAGCCTAACGCCGCCTTCCCTTCGCCTAAATCTATGATAACAGCCGTTGTGTACTCGCCACTGGCGAAGTTGTCATTCCATACGATAAAGGGAAGTATGCCCGCGTCTGGATCATTTTTGAATGTCACATGAATGGTATGGTTAGCCTCAATATTCGAAAAGGTATAAGTGCCAGCAGATAGAGTCACGGTCTCATCGTCTACCGTTACTGTATCCACAACTTTACCGGAATCGGGGCTAAACGTAATTTCTTTATTAGAACCTCGTTCTACTCTTAGGACATCGCCAGGTGGGTTCGACATGATCGAGCCGCCAGGTCCGGCAGTGGCGGTAATTGTTAATCTAGTGTCCACTTCATTGGCCGGGATGAGCTGCAGGCTGTCTGTAAATGAATCAGAGCTGGTATAAGCTGCGTCCGGAACTCCAAAAGAGGAAACGACTTCATAGCGGTCACCGCCGTTTTCTGTCGAGTTATTGATATAGACCTCGAAGGTAAAATTTCCCTCCTGTAAGATCAAATCTCTTTTGGGTATTCTCATCTCCACGATGTATCCTGTTTCCGTGGTCTGGGTCCATGCAGCTCTGCCTGGAGCGGCCTGCCCTGAAAACACACCCGTCGCGCTGACACGCCACTGGTTCGAGCCACCTGTTCCAGTACCAACATAAAACTCCAGGCTGTCGTAACGATGATCACCCCCAGCTCCCTGATATAGATTACTGTCGTTCACAACTACGCGGGCATATAGGAAGTCATGATCCCAAAGGATTCTGGCTGTGCCCGTCGCATGGGGTCTTGGGTCAGTAGGCACAGTACTTTTGTTGATGTGATGTTCCATAGTTTGGCCCCAGAGGGGGTCGTTTGACCCGAGTTCGGGAGTTCCAAAAATGGCGGCCTTTGTTTCATTCGCTTCTGCTGAACTCTCGATGTTGTCATTGTCGGCAGCGTAGCTCGTAGGCATTAGCGAGGCCACCATGACCAAGCAACAAAGGAACGCGAGCATTTTTCTAAATCGTTTTGGCATCAATGAAATCCTCCTTATTTTTCGATCTGGTACGCTCATGGTTTACTTGCATCCGTATTTGGAAGCGCTATCAAGTTGGCAAGCGCCCAACTATATATATTATGTTTATCCGGGTTCAAATCCTTTAATTTCAATGTAGAGTATATTTTGGAATAAAAATGATTACTTCGAAGTATAGGGACAACGCTTCAGTCCACATCAAATTTCAAATTGCAATAAAAAAATCCACATTATTAACATGATAGTACATTGAATTCAAATCGTCAGAGACGTAATATGAGAAGAAATGTAAGCGTATTCATTTTGAGGAGGAATATCTAGCTCCTTTAGCGAGGCGGGTCTTGTTTTAAAGATAAGCTATGGTTTGTATGCTTCTGAATATTAAATGAGGGGAAGAATGCTATGCGAAAGCGAATGGCAAACATAACTTTGGTTTTACTTTTGACCTTCAGTAGCTGTTTTAGTTTGGGTATGCCATTTAACAATCAAGCTTCAGCTGACCCAATAACACCAACGATATTGGCGCATTATCCATTGCTTGAGGATGTACTGGATACGTCAGGTAACGGTAAGCATGGAACGGCAGTAGGCAACATTACGTATGCCGATGGTCTTACACTGCCTGGAGGAACCGATAGTACTACGAACTACGTACAACTTCCTACAGGTTTGTTTGATCGTCAAGAGAACACAACAATCTCTGTATGGATCAAGAGTAACAACGGACGCGGAAACTACGCCGCCTTATTCTATGGTACACCAGCAGCTGAAAATCAATTGCCAACGAATTACTGGCTGTTTAATCCATCTAATCCAAGTGGTGATTTTAAGTCCGTACTTACAGATGGCAATAATGTTGATCAGCCTTGGACGACGGAGGTAGGCGTATCAGGCACTTCTACGTCACAGTATGAAGGTCAATGGGTTCACTATACAACGGTCATCACAGAAGGCTCCATTACAGGTTACATTAACGGAGTAAGTATAGGCACAGTCGCCAAAGAGAAAACAATAGCTAGCTTTGGTACGGATTTGCAAGCTTATATCGGTCGCTCCAACTATTTAGGGGATGCTACTTTTGCAGGTAGCTTTCAAGATTTAAGAATTTACGGAGAGGCACTAAGTAGTGATAATATCGCTGAACTATATCAACAATCGCTCGATGAAAAGCAAGTACAACTAAGCAAAAAAGAGCTGACGTTAGGTGAACTATCTGCCGTTACCGAATCTCTTGAGCTTCCTTCTGCCGATAAGTATGGCGCATCGATATCATGGACTTCCAGTGACGAAAGTGCAATTAGTGCAACGGGGGAAGTGTTTTTACGAGAAACGCAGCAACAAGTGACGTTAACAGCAACGATTTCTTTAGGTGGGAACCAAGCAACGAAGGAGTTTATCGTGACCTTGCTACCTAAGGATGACTCTATTGAGAAGATTGCCGTTAAGGGTGTTTCGCTCAATGAACCTACACTTCGTTTATCAGTGGGGGACAGCGAGACATTAGTGGCTACAATTTCACCTGCGAATGCAACCAATAAAAGAGTTAACTGGACATCAAGTGATTCCAGTGTAGCGAATGTCGATGCTGCGGGTAACCTTATAGCGGCTAGTGAAGGTACAGCCACCATTACGGTCCAAACGGAGGATGGAAATTATGTAGCTGTCTCAACGATTAGCGTTCATGAAAAGTCACAACATGATGATCTAATTCTTCATTACAACATGAAAACCACTGCAGAGGTAGATGGTCACCTCGTACTGAAGGATGTCGCCAATAAGAAAATTACATTTGATGGAATATTAAGAAACCCAAACCATGGACAATTCATTTCGAACAGTGAGGTTGGTTTTATATCCTTCAATGGTGGAAGTTCTACATCGAATAGTGGTTATGTTGAGATTCCTAAGGGCTCCAATGGACTGGATCTATTACAAGGTCTGAATGAGATTACCGTATCTTCCATCGTGAACTGGACGAATGATGGTACTAATCGTTGGATTTTCGGTCTGGGTACAGTGTTGACACCAGAAACGAACAAATATTTTTTTGTAACCCCACGTCACGGTAGCGGATCAGGCAATATGATTGCTACAGGAATCTCCAAAAATGGCTGGCCGAACGAAGCGTTAGTCACAGGCAACGCAAACTCCAATCTGATCGGTGGACAGTGGAAGCATGTAACGGTGTCCTTTTCTGAAGCCAGCAACACGATCACATTATTCGTGGATGGCGTAAAGGCTGCTTCAGGTAATGCGAAGGGACTAAAACTGTCAGACATCATTAATCCGGATTCTACGTTCTCTGGTTTTATCGGAAAGTCCATCTTCGCGAACGATCCATATCTTCAAGGGAGCGTGGCTGATTTTCGAGTATATAAGCGCGCTTTGACGGAGCAAGAAATGGGGGAATTATATCAACAAGAAGCAGTAACTCATATCTCTCAAATACGTCAGCTTACTGTTGATGATGCAGCGAATCAACTTAGCATCGATCGTTACTTGAACGAAGCAGATCAGAGTGCGGATAAGATAACGAAAAACGTTACTTTACCGACAAGTGGTAAAAACGGGGTGAGTATCACCTGGAGTTCCAGTCAGCCTACAGTTATTTCTAACAGTGGCGCTGTACAACGTCCAAATGCTCAGTCAAGCGATGTTCAAGCAGAGCTAACGGCTACATTAACGTATCAAGGCGTATCTACATCGGCTGTATTCCCTGTTACGATCTTGAAGCAATTTGATGACCAGCAAAAGGTTGATCTGGATGCTGAACAATTAGAGATCTACAATGCAGACAACGTTAAAGGAAATTTGCGTTTTGTGACTAAGGGTGAACAAGGCTCCACCATTACGTGGACGTCTAGCAGATCGACTGTTGTTAAAGGAACAGCCGAAGCGGCCGGTAATGCTACACAGTTAGGTTGGGTAAGCCGTCAAGCTACGGATATACCCGTTAGGCTAACAGCTACAATTACGAATGGATCAGCGTCTAAAGAGCGTACGTTTGACCTTACCGTTAAAAAAGCTGCTGCGTCAGTACAGCTCGATGCGTACTTCTTTGCGTACTTTACAGGTGAATATGAGGGCGGAGAAGAAATCTCCTTCGCTACAGCCGAAGATCCATTGTACTGGAAAGCGCTCAATAATGGGAAGTCGATTCTTCAATCGACTATGGGTGAAAAGGGACTTCGCGATCCATTCATTATTCGTTCAGCAGAAGGTGATAAATTCTATATGCTGGCGACCGATTTAAAAATGGGTGAAAGTACGAATTTCGACCAGGCTCAAATTATAGGTAGTCATTACATGATGATCTGGGAGTCAGAGGATCTCGTTAACTGGAGCGAGCAACGAATGGTCAAGGTTGCTCCCAAGACAGCAGGAAATACGTGGGCGCCAGAAGCGATATATGATCCGGTAACTGGAGAGTATATCGTATTTTGGGCTTCATCGATGAAAAATACAGAGACATACGGTGATTTTAACGGGAGACCGGCAGGTCAGTACAATGTGATGTACTATGCAACAACCCGAGATTTCTACAACTTTTCTGAACCAAAGGTTATAATTGATGAGTCACTGCCAACCATTGATACGACGTTTATTGAGCATAACGATATGTTGTATCGGTTCACCAAGTCAGAAGTGAATACGAAAGTGTATGTGGAGAAAGCACCAGATTTCTACTATGACAAGGACGGTATTGCAGCAAATGGTTTTCAATATGAAGCTGTTCCGGGTACACGTGATAACAAACTTGGCTTGATCGGGAAAAATGGAAACAACGAAGGACAAACGATATTTAAAGATATTCATCAAGACAAGTGGTATCTATTCCTTGATTCATGGCCCTATCATGTACGATATACAACAGATCTGGATAGCAGCACGCAATATATTAATAATGTATTAAGTAGTGATCAATATGCACTTCCGCCAGGACCAAGGCACGGAACGGTGATTCCAATCTCACGAGCGGAGTATAATGCTTTGCAAGACAAGTATGCTTTGCAAGGCCCAGCACCATCAACAGACCCGGTTTTACATTACTCATTTGATGCAAATACTGTGAATGGTACAACGTTGAACGATATTTCGGGGAATGGCCATCACGCAACACTAGTAGGTGGAGCAACCATTAATGAAGAGGATCATATCGGAAGAACGGGTGCTTCGCTAGAGCTTAATGGGTCAACAGGTTATGTGAAGCTGCCAGATAACCTGATTCAATCCTTGAATCTGGAGAAGGGCACGTTCTCTTCATGGGTTCAAATGGACAAAAATCAGTCCAATCAAAGAATATTTGATTTTGCTTCCGAAACAGGTAGACAGGTTAACCGTAACACCATGTACTTGAGTACACAAGGGGATTCAGGTAGTTTAGAGTTCGCTGTTGTAACCCCTTTTACAGAGAAATTTAGCAATGACAGCACGAAACTCGGATCAGATTATAAATATGCATTGCGAAATGCTGGACTATTGCCAACGAAGACTTGGCAGCATGTTGCCGTTACTATGGATGAATTTGAAGCAGTGCTTTATGTGAATGGGAAAGAGGTTAAACGTAGCTCGACATTTAATGTTGAACCGAGAATGTTACTGCAAACAACGATGAATTACATTGGTAAATCCAGAAATAATTCTGATCGTTTGTTTGCTGGTAAATTGGATGACTTCCGTATTTATAATCGTGCATTATCTGGTCAAGAGATTGCAGCATTAGCGGATGAAGACGTTACTCCTCCAGTAGAGCAGCCATCTGCGGCTGAGCTTATTCTGCACTACGATATGAAGGATATCGATCGTGCGACTGCGACGGTTATGGACCAAACCGGAAAATTCAACGGGAAATGGATGAATCCGTCTAAAGCAGAATGGATTCGTACAGAAGATGCTGGTGTGCTGAGCTTTAACGGGGGCAGGGCGGACTCCTATGTAGTGCTGCCACAAGGAGTTCTCGATGGATTAACGGATATCACCGTTTCATCGATTGTGAACTGGAGCGGTAAAAACGCTGCGGAGTGGTTGTATGCATTAGGAAGGCCAAATAATAATACGCACTATACGTATTTCACACCACGATACAATGCTAACGGTCTAGCGCGTTTAGGCATCGCGACGAATGCCTGGAATAATGAGTCTTCAACTTCTACCACGGGCTTAAAGAATAATGAATGGAAACTAGTTACGACTGTTGTTTCAGGCAAGGATGGTACACTAACCATTTATATTGATGGTGTTGCTGTTGCATCAGGCTCAACGAATGGAATGACGCTAGAACAAATAAAAAATACTTCAGGTAGCAGTGGATACATCGGTAAGTCATTCTATACAGCTGATCCATACTTCGGTGGGTTGATTGCGGACTTCCAATTCTATGATGGTGCTATGACTGCGGCAGATATTACAAAGCTTAAGGCTCGTGCGGATCAGAAAATTGCTTCAATGAAGGACATGCTTGTATCGGCTGCGACAGAGAAATTAACAATCCAAGATCTCCTTGCTTCAAATACATCCAAAGATGCAATTACAAGCAATATAACCTTGCCAACATCAGGTGCATATGGCACCACAATAAGCTGGACAACGGATAAGAGCAATTTGATCTCAACCACAGGTGTCGTAACTAGACCAAATAACGTAACTGGCGATCAAGTTGTAGCGTTAACAGCGGTATTTACAGATGGTACAGAGTCAACAAACAAAACCTTTACATTAATGGTTAAAGCATTGCCGAGCGATGCCAATGCTGTAGATGAAGCAAAAGCGGCACTAGTTGTTCATAACATTCAGGATGTAAGAGGTCATCTCTCCTTACCGACATCTGGATTATATGGATCAACGATTACTTGGGCTTCGGCTCAACCAAACATCCTTTCAGGGACTGGTGAAGTGCAACGTCCGGCCTATGGTAGTGGAGATTTAGACGTGAAGCTTACAGCTACGATTACATTAAACTCAGCATCCACTGCGAAGGAGTTTATTGCCAAGGTCAAGGAAATGCCCGCTGATGAAAAATACGCAGGATACTTCTTCACCTATTTCACTGGAGAAGGGACTTCAACAGGGGAGCAAATTTACTTTGCATTAAGTAAAGGCAATGATCCGTTGAACTGGCGAGAATTAAATGAGGGCAAACCTGTATTGACATCGACCTTAGGGGAGAAAGGCGTACGTGATCCGTTCATTATTCGTTCGCCTGAAGGCGACAAGTTCTACATGATTGCCACCGATCTGAAAATTAACGGTAATGGTGACTGGGGCAAAGCACAGACATGGGGCAGTCGTTCCATTATGGTCTGGGAATCGAATGATCTGGTCAACTGGACAGATCAACGCATGGTGGAGGTTGCACCGAAAGAAGCTGGTAATACATGGGCACCAGAAATTATGTACGACAAGACAACAGGTGAATATATCGTATTTTGGGCATCAAGAATGTTTAACGATGCCTCCCATACAGGTAACGCTTATCAAAAAATGATGTATAGCAAGACGAGAGATTTCTATACGTTTACTGAACCGAAAGTATATTTGGATTATGGATATTCCATCATTGACACCACAATGATGGAACACGATGGAAAAGTGTATCGTTTTACGAAGGATGAACGAGACAACGGAGCTGCTGCTCCATTTGGCAAGATGATTTTCCAGGAGATGGGTGACTCGATCTTAGATCCAACCTTCAAGATGATTAATCAAGGGGTTGGTAACATGAAATGGGTTGAGGGGCCAACAATCTTCAAATCGAATACAGATGAAAAATGGTATTTATTCGTGGATGAGTTTGGTGGAAGAGGTTATATTCCATTCGAGACAACCAATCTTGCATCAGGCGAGTGGACATTATCTTCTAACTACAACTTACCAGCTAGTCCGCGTCACGGAACGGTCATTCCGATTACACAAAGTGAGTATGATGCACTCAGTGGGAAGAAGGTACCCGTTAACGGAGTTAGCTTGAACAAAACGAAATTGTCCATCGTAGAAGGTCAATCAGGACAATTGACAGCTACGATCAGACCGGCAAATGCAACGAATAAAGCAGTAAGCTGGAGCTCAAGTAATCCAGCTGTAGCTACTGTAAATGCGACAGGTCGAGTAACAGCGGTGGCACCGGGAACAGCAAGCATTACAGTAACTACAGTAGATGGTGGTTTATCATCCAGCGCTACAGTAACGGTGACACCACAAGTACCAAGCAGTGGTAATGGAGATGGTGGCGGTGGCGGGGTGAATATCGGTAACGTCCCTGCACCTACAGTACCACCAGCTTCTACAGGTGGAAGTGAGCCAGTGGTGATGGACAATGGTCAAATCAACATTAAGCCAGTTGTTAATGAGAGCGGTGTTTCTAACGTGAAGTTAAGTCCAGATACGGTGAAGCGTGCACTTGATCAAACGACCGGTAGTAAGCTACAGGTACAACTTGAAAGAGATCAAAGCTTGAACGAGCTAACCGTTGAGCTAGCGGTAGATCCCCGCTTAACAAGTGCAACTTCTAAGGTAGGTCACATCGAGATAAACACAGGGTCAGCAGTCGTAACGTTGGCTACCGAACGGCTTGGAACAGGAACAGGCGCAGGGAAAACGTTAGAATTGTCCATTAAAAAAATAAGAGCTAATCAACTGCCAGCTAGTGCACAAGCTCGACTGAACGATGAGATCGTATACGATATCAAGTTAACGCTTGATGGTAAGATTCTTATGGAGTTTGATGGCCGAGAAGATCTCGTGATTGCACTGCCATACACACTTAAGGCTGCCGAAAATCCAAACAGCGTCATTGTATACGATGTGAAGGACAACGGAGAGCTAAGAGTCGTGACGAATGGTAAATATAATGCAGCGACAGGTCAAGTAGAGTTTAAGCCAAAGGATCTAAACAAGTATACGGTAGCTTATGTTGCAGCGAGCTTTCAGGATGTGACCCAAGGCTGGGCGAAAGATGCGATCTCGGCATTGGCAGCAAGAGGCATCTTAAAGGGTGTAGGCGATGGCGAGTTTGATCCGAAAGGTCAGGTGACAAGAGCAGAATTTATCACCATGCTGATGAATATGTTGGAGTTATCGGATGAGAGCGAGGCGGCAAGCTTTAGTGATGTGAAGCAAGGAGAATGGTACCATGGAAATATCGCAACCGCGCAGAAGCTGGGGATTGTGAACGGGAAACCAGATGGTAGTTTCGGTGTACGTGAGAACATTACGCGAGAAGATATGGCCGTTATGGTATACAAAGCAATCCAGGTGAAACAACTAGCATTAGCAAGTGGTGAAGCTACAGCCTTCAAGGATAAAGCAAGCATCGCAAACTATGCGAAGCAAGCGGTAGAAGCAATTCAGGGAGCAGGCATCATAAAGGGTGTAGGTAATGATGAGTTTGCGCCGAAGAAAACGGCTAACCGTGACGAAGCAGCCGTGATGATCTATAATTTATGGAGTCTGATGTAGATGTGTTAGTATAGGGAAGTTGCTATGGATTGAATTTGATAAGAGGCTCCGCAATAAACAACTCGCTGAACACAAGGATTTCCAAGTGTTTAGCGGGTTGTTATTTTGCTGTCTGAATGTATGAGGGTATGACGCTTTTTCTTATTGATGGCATTAGATTTATAGAAAAATTAGGTGCTGTTACAAAAAGATTTATGAATTGAGTGTTTTTTGTAATGTATTATTGATCAAAAGAGAAGTACAATGAATGAAAATACTCTATACTAGGGCGGATTAAAAATGAAATTTATAGAGGTTAGGAATGCTCGAAAACATAATCTGAAAAATATAAACGTAATCATTCCAAAAGGGAAACTCACTGTAGTGACAGGAGTCAGTGGATCAGGGAAATCAACACTTGCTTTTGATATCCTCTATGAGGAAGGACGTAATCGTTACCTTCAATCGATCGGCTTTTTTGGACAAACCAATCAAGAAGACCATTTTGACGAGATTAAGGGTCTGTCACCAACGATTTCAGTTGAGCAAAGAATTATTCGGCAATCGAACCCGCGTAGCGTAGTAGGAACACGTACATATATCAGTCAATTATTGGGACAGCTCTTCTCACTTGAAGGGCAAATGACATGCTCAAGATGCAATACTACACTTGATTGCGATCTATATTGTGAGAAGTGTGGGATTCAGGAAAGCAGACTCACTCCTCCCTATTTTTCTTTTAATACAGGACTCGGAATGTGTTTAGATTGTCGAGGTCGAGGATATAGTTTCGAATTAATGAGAGATAAGATTGTACCAAATAAGAATAAAAATGTACTAGAAATATGCAGAGGTTTAGGTTTTTTTGGGAAGTCACTACTGGCTCAACTTAGTAACTTTGCAAACATCAATAATATAGACCTTACACTGCCATTTTGTCGTCTTTCTGATGAAACACAACAATTCATTTATTATGGAATGCATGATGTATTTGAAGGTCTATTGCCTTGTATACAAAGAAGAATGAGTTCTACAGATCGAGCACGAAGCGTAGGAGAAACTCAATTTTGTTCAAGAGTAACTTGCCCAACTTGTATGGGTTTCCGAATTGGAGAAGAAGCTCGCAGAGTGACTATAAATGCCAAGCATATCGGTCATTTAGGGAACATGAGTATCTATGAGCTTAAAGCTTTTTTTAGCGATACTATACAATTAGGGCAGATTTCTGCGAACGGTAAAGCGATTATAAACCTAATTATTAGACGACTTCATCTTCTTGTTGAATTGGGCTTGTCTCATCTATCGATAAATAGAAGTTTACCATCATTAAGCGGAGGGGAGATTCAGCGGCTTTTTCTTATGTATCACATCGAATCTGCCTTTGATTCGTTAACCTATATTTTCGATGAGCCAACTTCAGGTCTTCATGAAATTGAGAAGGAATTGATTATTCATAAATTAAGGGGAATACAACAAGCAGGGAACACCGTTATTGTAGTAGAACATGACCCTATGGTGATCAAGGCTGCGGATTATGTGTTGGAACTTGGACCACAAGCTGGTGAAAAAGGGGGGGGAGTCGTTTTTCAAGGCTCCGTCGAAGATATGTTACAAGCAACACAATCGATTACAGGGAAATATTTATCAAAGCAATATGATTTGCCAAGAAAAGAAGAGAACCACTATCGGAGAGTTACTGATATTACGCCAAAACTTACTCTTAAAAATGTAAGTGTTCATAATCTTAAAAATTTTACGGTTAATATCCCCTTAGGTTTGCTAATAGGTGTTACGGGAGTGTCTGGCAGTGGAAAGAGTTCCTTGATATCAGATACATTGGTTCCTCTTTTAAAACAGCGTTTTAAAAAGTCGACAGATATTAATGATGATGAAAACGACTCTGGAGGCCATGACGAATTAATAAACTGTGAACTAGAGGGATATGGGGAGTTAAAAGGTTGTATTGCAGTATCTCAGTCCCCAATTGGAAGACATAAAACATCTATCCCTGCAAGCTATATTGGAATATGGGATAAAATACGTTTGGTATTTGCTTCACAGCCTTTGGCTGCGGAGAGAGGTTACAGTCCCGGACACTTTTCATTTAATTCTTCTGATGGACAATGTGAAAAATGTAAGGGTGAGGGAATCGTACTATTAATAGGCGAGGTTACCCGCGAATGTTCGGAATGCAATGGCAGAAGATACAAAACTGAAATTCTGGAAGTGAAATATGAAGATAACAATATATTCGATATTCTAAATTCTTCAATAACGGATGCTGCAAAAATATTTAAAAATGATCGATCGATTGTGCATATGTTACATACTCTTGAGCGCGTAGGAATGGGCTATTTGAAGTTAGGACAGCCAACTCCTTCTCTAAGTGGCGGTGAAGCTCAGAGAGTAAAACTGGCGAAAGAACTAGGTCATATTCGAAAATCAAATATGCTCTATGTTCTTGACGAACCAACTACTGGCCTAGGTTATTCTGATATTTCTAAATTAATGTTATTAGTAGAAGATTTAACTCAAAAAGGGAACACGGTCATCGTTATAGAACATGATCCAGAGTTCCTGTCATTCTGTGATTGGATTATTGAACTTGGACCCGGAGGTGGAGATAAAGGGGGATATGTAATTGCTCAAGGCTCACCCTGGGATCTAATGAATAATAAGGAATCGATAATCTCGAAATATTTAAAATTATGAATTAGGGAGAGATCATGAAAGATTCTAAAGAAAACAAATCAATACAACGAAGCTATTGGCCAACGAATGATTGGCAGACTTCCGCCCCAGAAGAGAAAGAAATGAATGAAGATATCCTTGCAAAAGCTAATAATTACATTATCGAGAACTTTAGTAATGTAAACAGTTTGCTTGTAATTAGAGATGGTTTTATTGTCAATGAACGGTACTTTAATGGATTTAATGAGAAAGACTTAATGGATATGAGGTCTGTGACCAAAAGCTTCACTTCGACATTAGTTGGAATTGCAATTCATGAAAAATATTTATCTGGTGTTGATGAGAAATTAGGGGATATATTCACTGAACACATTTCTGATCGAACTTCTTTAGTGGGACAAACTTCTATCGAGCAATTGTTGACAATGTGTTCAGGTTTTTATTGGCAAACCGATCGTTGGTTAGTAGAAAGAATGACAGACCGGTTGATTCGCAGTAATGACTGGGTTGATTTCATCTTAAGACTACCTGTTAACCCTGCCTTAAAGGGGAGCTTTCAGTATAAAAGTCCGGATTCACATTTATTATCTGCTATAGTAGCTAAAGTAACGAATCAAGAAGTTGAATACTTTGCTGACAAGCACCTTTTTTCTCCTCTTGGTATTCGAAAGAGAACTTGGCTCACTGACCCCAAGGGAATTCCATATGGAGCGTGTGACTTAAAGTTATTATCACGGGATATGGCGAAGCTCGGGTATTTATATCTGAATAACGGAGTTTGGGATAATAAACAGATCATTTCTTCTTCTTGGGTTGAAGATTCAACCTGTGAAAAAAGTGGTGGGTCGGAGTCAATTGGAACGTACGGGTATCATTGGTGGATAAGCGAAGAAAGAGGTCATAAGGTGTTTTTTGCGGCAGGTGCGGGAGGGCAATATATTTGTTGTGTTCCTGAACTGGATGTAGTCGTTGTTATCACGGCAAAGGTTGCTGCACGAAATTGGAAGAATCCAAGATCAATCATTCGTGACTTCATTATTCCATCCGTTACAAGATAATTATCCTTTGTGTAAAGCTGTTATATGATCTGTACAATCTTATAGGATAGGCATTCCTGAATAGGGCAATGGATAGAGGATTAGTCTAGAAAATACTTGTATTCGTCTAAATGCTCAGATTATAATGAAGTAAATATTTGGTATGTGCAACTGGCGTAAACGTGGAGAACCACGAGGAAGCACATATTTCATATGCCGTACGCCTGGGCAAAGTATCTGGTCTTAGACCGGATACTTTTATTTATTTAATGGGAGATGAAGACAATGGAACAGTTAAGGCGAGCAAGAAATGTAGCAGTATTCATTTTTGAACAGGTTGAACCTTTGGATTTTGCAGGACCGTACGAAGTCTTTATCTCAGGAAGTAACAGAGGGCAGGATTTCAATGTTTTCACTGTCGCGGAAAATAACGGTCCAATCCAAACATTGGGAGGGCTAAGCATCAATCCAGCGTATATTATCGATGATTGTCCTAATCCCGATATATTAGTTATTCCTGGAGGTTGGGGTTCAAGAAAAGAAATGAATAATGAAAAGATTACGAATTGGATTCGAGAGATATCCAATGATGTGGAGGTCATTTTGTCTGTCTGTACTGGAGCCTTGATTTTAGCAAAAGCCCAATTATTAGATGGATTAAAAGTAACAACAAATCGCTCAGCTATGGATGAGTTAAGGCATATTGTACCCGCTTCTACTGAAATAATTGAAGAGGCTCGCTATGTCGACAATGGTAAAATTGTATTATCCGCTGGCATATCTGCTGGTATGGATGCTGCGCTGTATGTTGTAGAAAAATTATTAGGCGAAGATAGAGCTAGAAGAACTGCAGATCTTATGGAATATGATTGGACAAAAGTTTGAAACGGGGGATTCATGTGCATATTCGTCTGCTGGAACATAAAGACCAAAATAACATAGAAAAAATAATGAGTGAATATCCTCTACAATTTCCTACGTTTATCATTGATCAATATCCTGCTCGTTGGTCAACGTTTTTAGTTCCGAGGGAAGAAAACGAGGCAGAAGGATACTACGTTGCGATCGGTGATAATGATGAAATCATTGGGCATGCAGGCTATTTATATARTGACGAGTTGGGTCTATACGAGATCGTGGGAGTAGTGGTAAAGAAGGGGGCCCAGCGGCAGGGTATTGGTGTGGCTTTGATCAATACAATTTTGGATAAAATGGAAATAATGAACGAGAAAAAAATAATTCTTTATACACTAGGCCATGTAGGAAATGAAGATACAATCAAATTTTATCAAAATATCGGGTTTGATTTGACCGCTTACGAAATGGATTTTTTCAGAATGGACTATCATAGAGTTACGTTTGTTAAAACACTGAGCTAAACGGAAAACGATATTTATAGGCGTTTAAAGTATGCTCTCATCCTTATTTCTAAGTTTAGATAAAGAATAAACGCTCATAAATTTATACATATGGAGGTAATACAGTTTGAGTACTCACTATTATTTCAGTTGGTTTAATAATTTTTTTCCAGAGAAACTGGTCGAACGGTTACATGAGGACATCACAGATAGAAAATCACTTGTGATGATTAGCGCTAAGCCGTCTGATTATGAAGGAGAGCAAGTGAACTTTGAGGATATTACGGAATGGACCTGGTTAACTCAGGCTAACCTGATTTTTGATGAACATAACTTCATTGATTACCGTATGCAGAAAGAAGAGGCTCATCAGTTGATTCGGAACGCGTCTGTCATTTTTATGTGTGGAGGATATCCTGTTCAGCAGCATGAGTTTTTGGCGGAATTTGAACTATCCGATATGATTAAGAACAGTAATGCTATTATCATCGGTGCAAGTGCCGGTGCATTAAATATGGCTGCAAAATGGATATCTTCGGCTGACACTAACCCTAAGGATGAAACAACTACGTTTTATGAGGGTCTGAGCTGTAATCATTTTGCCTATGAATCTCATGCTAGACGCGACTACAGCACGTTTGTTAAAGGTTACCTGTTTCCACTATCTGAACAGATGAATGTTTATGCGGCAGAGCAGGAGAGTGCTATTCGTGTAAAGGATGGTAAGTTTGATATCTTAGGCCCTGTATATTTAATTTCTGAATCTAAGATTCAGAAATTGATTGAAACACTCTGATTGGAATGGTTTGTAAACAGGTGCAGAGAATGAACACTTTTAGACCGCCTTCAATGGCGGTTTTTTTAACTTCTACAGATTTTAGATTCTCTTATTTAGAACAGCGATAGGAAGGTCATTCTGTTATCGGAGTGGTGGTGTAAATCCTTCATTCAGTTTAGATACGAGTAAATCCCCAGAAACCGCTAATGAAGGATACCCTGTTCACCCCGGTGTTTTTCTGGTCATTTTTACTTTAAAATAGATAAGTATATAGATAAGGAGTGTTACCATGAACATGAACATCTTTATTATTGAGGATGATGCTCTTCTTCTTGAAGCACTTCGAGAAGGGCTAAGTCAGTGGTCATATGAAGTAAGTAGTCCAACGGATTTCGCACGTGTGATGGATGCTTTTGTAGAACATCGTCCACACTTGGTCATGATTGATATACAGCTTCCCAAGTTTGACGGCTTTCATTGGTGCAGGGAAATACGTGCCCTGTCCAAAGTGCCGATTATCTTTCTTTCCTCCAGAGATCATCCGATGGATATGGTGATGGCGATGAATTTGGGAGCGGACGATTATGTTCCGAAACCGTTTCACATGGATGTACTGATCGCCAAGGTGCAGGCTATTCTTCGTCGGACCTATACATATGAAGAGGCTTCCTCTGATGTGATTGAATGGAACCAAGCGATGCTTGATTTGAAAAGTGGTGAAATTCATAAAGATGGTGAGACGATTGACTTGACCAAAAATGAATTTTTTATCCTGTCGGCCTTAGTGAAATCCAATAACAAAATTATCTCACGTCATGAACTGATGCAGATGCTCTGGGATGATGATCAATTCATTAACGACAATACGCTGACAGCCAACATCACCAGATTACGACAAAAGCTGTCTTACCTTAACTTGGCGGATGGCATTGTAACGAAAAAAGGTCTGGGGTACATGGCCATTACTCTGTAGGAGGTTCCTATTGTTTATCGCTTATCTGAATTATAAAAAAAGCTGGATTGCCTTGATTGGTGTATTGCTTCTGCTTACCAATGCCTTAATCCAATTGGATGCTGGCATCCGTGTGGAGGCTCAGTCTCTTATCTATTTGAATGGATTGATTCTTATTATCTTTTCGGGTTTCTTGGTTTGGAGATATAAAAAGGAAACGGCTTATTATAGATCATTGCTCACTCTTTCTGATCACATCGAGGAAGACTGGTTTGAAGACATCCCCAAACCTAACAGCTCTTTTCCTGACGCTATGGTTTATACTTTATTGGAACAAATTCATCAACATGATCAGAATAAGCGACGTGAGGATCAATTCGCCCAACGCATGGAACATGCGGATCTTGCCTCATGGGTTCATGAGATGAAAACACCCCTTACGGCGATGAAAATCACGATGGATGCTCATCGCTCGAATGAGCTGAGCAGGCGGTTAAATGCGTCTTGGCTCAGGATGCACTTATTATTGGATCAACAACTCTACATTTCACGATTAGCTAACCTGGATGCCGACTTACTACCCGAGAAGCTGGAAGTGAAAGAGCTGTTGCGAGAAGAAATTCGTGAGTTATCGACATGGTGTTTGGAAAAAAATATATCAATCGAGATGACGGGGGACACCGCGTCTACCGTGTATACGGATAAAAAATGGTGCAGATTTGTGGTCAGACAGCTCTTAACCAATGCAATCAAGTACAGCCCAACCAACGGAAATCTAGTTATTCACACACATCTCTATACCAATGAATCCGTGATCGTCACCATTCAGGATGAAGGACCTGGCATACAGGCACATGATCTACCTCGCATATTTGATAGAGGGTTTACGGGCGAAAATGGCAGGGTACAGAACTCGGCTACCGGAATGGGCCTTTATCTGGCGAAAGAAATAAGTGAAAAGTTACATATTAGACTTGAAGTTGCTTCAGCCGTGGGTAACGGAACATCGATCTCGATGATATTCACGAGTGACAATCCGTTTGAACAGCTAAGACGAGCCTTACTATAAACCGAGCAAACATTGAGCAGTCAGGTTATTTTCTAAAGCCTGGCTGCTTTTTAGTTGGGGACTTATACTGTTATTTCATCGGCAAGGTGACGAAAATATCACATTCGAGCCTGATTTATCATCTAAAGCTTACGACCCGGAAGTCGAAAAGAACTACACTGTATATAGAACAACTGGATTGGAGTGCATGGGATGACACATCAAAAGATACCGAAAACCGTTTTAAATGCAGAAGGCGTGCGTAAATCATATGGTTCAAAGGGAAATGTACAACAGGTGTTACAGGGCATTGACCTTCGCGTAACGGAAGGAGAGTTTGTTGGCATTATGGGGCCTTCCGGTTCAGGCAAGACCACACTGCTCAATACGTTAGCAACGATTGACCGGGCTACGGATGGAAATATTTTCATACAAGAGCATGAAGTTTCTAAAATGAAGGATAACCAGCTTTCCGATATCCGTCGTCAGCATCTAGGTTTTATCTTTCAGGATTACAATCTGCTCGATACGTTAACGGTAAAAGAAAATATATTGCTACCTGTGTCTTTGACAAAAATGAGTAAATCCCAAGCTGAACATGAGTTTAAAGAGATTGCAGCCATCTTAGGCATTGAGGAAATAGCGGATAAGTATCCCACTGAAATTTCAGGCGGTCAAAAGCAACGTACCTCTGCGGCACGAGCATTAATTCATTCGCCGTCGCTTGTTTTTGCAGATGAGCCTACGGGTGCTCTGGATTCGAAAGCCGCATCTGATTTACTTGAAAATTTACATGAGATCAACCAGTCACGATGCGTTACCATTATCATGGTTACTCATGACCCGCTGGCTTCCAGCTATTGTAACCGAGTGATTTTTCTAAAGGATGGGAAGGTTTTTGCTGAATTGTACCGGGGAGAAAAAACGCGAGAATCCTTCTTCAAAGACATTCTGGATATGCAGGCTGTGCTTGGAGGAGGCGGTCCGAAATGAATATAAGTAAACTAGTAATGCGAAGTATGCGGAAAAATATCAAAATGTATTATCTTTATTTTTTCGCGATGATTTTCAGTATTGGCTTGTATTTTATCTTTTCTACGCTGCAAAGTGATCAGACCGTGATCGAGACGGTTCAAACCAGCGTGAACTTCTCAACAGCTTTTCAAATTGCAGGCATTTTGCTCATTCTTATTACGATTGTGTTTACGATGTATGCGACGGATATTTTTATCAGAAGGCGTAGTCAAGAGATTGGATTGTATCAACTGATTGGCTTGTCCAAGGCTTGGGTCGCTCGGTTACTGATCTTGGAACATACGATTCTGGGTGTGGGTGCTTTATTCATCGGAACGCTGGTTGGAACATTGCTCTCGCGGTTGTTTCTCTTACTGTTAATGAGCATCTTAGGGCTTGATGCCAAGTTTGGCTTAACCTTTTCTAGCCAGGCATTACTGCAAACGATTGCTGTATTCACTTCCTTGCTTGTAATCACTTCCTTACAGATTATATGGACGGTGCATCGGAGTACATTACTGCAATTGTTTCAGGCTAATCACCAAAAGGATACGTTTGTTAAACGCCCTAGCATCGTATCAGGTATTTTAGGAGCGGCAGGAGTGGGTCTCATCTCGTTTGGTTATTATGTATCTACCTTTATTGGATACGATGCAGATGCATTGATTCTGCTCATGTTAATCGTTCTCATCAGTACCATACTCGGAACCTATTTGGTCTTCCGTACGACTGTAAGCTGGATATTATATATGTATCGAAAAAGGCAAAATGGAAATCTCGGCTTGGTTAACAGCCTTTCGGTAGCTCCTTTAATGCACAGAATGAAAGGTCACGCCAATTCGTTAACCTTGATTACAATATTATCTGCGATGACCATTACGATGATTTCACTGTCCTATTCCTTATATTATTCCATTGAAAAGGACGTAAGATTGGCGATGCCATTTGACTTTGCAGTGGATGTGCCAGAAGATGCCGCTGTGATATCCAGTAAGTTAAAAAAGGCACAGATTACATTCGATCAATACCAGGTCGATGCCATTCAATTTAATGGTTCATGGGTGGATCAGGAGCAAAAGTCCAAACCAAGTCACAGCAACAGACCCTTTTTACTTTTCTCTGCAGAGCGGATGGTGAAGGTTGGAGTACAGCTGGAACTTCCTCCAAAAAATAAAGCCATCTATCATAATTCGAGAGCAGTAATCGAAGGTATGGAAGTTCCGCCTTTAAAAGAAGTTCAGTATGCATCCAACGATGAAATCAATCTATTAACTGTCTCCAAGCACAAGCTTCAGAATGTCATGAATTACGTTTTCCGTGGAGATCAATTACTGGTTTCGGAAGAAACATTCAAGCGAATGAAGGATAGAATTCAGGAGAATGAATACAAAAAAGTGGTGACATTTGAGGTTTTTAACATATTGGATCGTGACCGAACAGATACCGCTTCGAATATTTTTCGATCGAGTGTGGACAGTGACCTGTTTCTCCGGGACTTTTATTCCACCTATGAGGGATCGCGTCAAAACTTTGGGTTGCTTATTTTCATTGCCGGTTTCCTCGGCTTGGTCTTTATCCTTTCCACAGGAAGTATTTTGTACTTTAAACAGATGACCGAGGCCGAACAAGAGAAATCTCATTATCGGACACTGCGACAGCTCGGATTTCAAGTTGGCGATATAATGAGAGGCATTATCCGTAAACAGCTGTTTGTATTTTTAATCCCGCTGGGAATGGGGTTAACCCATGCTGCTTTTGCCTTGAAGGTAAGTACAATTCTCATCGCTGCGAGTATGCTGACACCAATTATCATTAGTATGGCGGCATATATTATCATTTATTTAGCGTTTATGGTCGTTACCATCGGGTACTACAGAAGTATCGTCACTAATGCACTATAGAAAGGAATGAAACAAATGAACAAAAGGGTTCTCATTTCTTGTATCGAAATCTACTGTAGAAGAAAGAAGATCATGAGGCTCTGAGCATAAAACAGTAACTTTTCAAAACGTTATCACATCTTGTGGTAGTGCCGATATTACGCCTGAACAATCTCATAACTTTAGCCTGATATTGGCTGAATTTTCCCCTGCAAATTGTCGGTGTAGGCCAGGCTTCCATCGGTCGTGATGACAGCGGCCCCGATATGTTTCATTTGATTCACTTTATGAATAATAGAGACTGCATCTAACCCAAATAATTGTGTCGTATAGATGTCACAGTCAATTGACCTATCTGCAATAATGGTCAGCGAAGCGACATCATTTTCAATAGGATAGCCTGTTTTGCTACTGAATATATGATGGTACTGCTGACCTTTCTTTTCTAAAACACGCTCGTATATACCCGAGGTAACGACGGATTGTTCTCTGATGCTAACGAGTGCGGCTGCATTGCCTCGGGGTAAAAAGGGATTCTGTATGCCAACGTTCCAGTAATTTGAACCCGAAGGAGAATCGCCATGAACAAGCACATTTCCGCCCATATCGACCATAGCTGAGATTACCCCGTTTTTTTTGAAAAAGCCCATCACCTGATCGGCAAAATAACCTTTAGCGATGGCGCCCAGGTCGATTTCCATGCCTCTTTTTAATAAATATACGGTGTGCTGCTCATCGTCGAGCTGTATATGTTCAGGGCTTAAGAGGGCCAGAACCTCCTTAATCTCTGTATCCTTTGGCACCTGTGCCTCGCGGAATCCAATTCTCCACAATTTGATCAACGGACCAATCGCAATATTTAAAAAAGAATCTTCCTGCAGGCTGTGTTCTTTGCCTATCTTGATAAGATCATACAGTTCCCTGTCTACTTGGAGCGGATGGGACGCGGCTTCTTGTTTCAACATCGCAAGCTGTGAGTAATCACTGTTGGCGCTAAAGACTTTTTCGTAACGGAAAAGCATATTCTCTGCTTCCTGAACCAGCTCCTCAACATTCTCCCCTTCGATATATATAGAAATTTTAGTTCCCATGAGAGGGATCATTTTCGTAAAAGTGTTCATGCGGACCTCCCCCTACACTGCGCATTGTTGTCCGTGATTGAGAAAAGTATGGATAAGGTCATGATCCACACTTGTCAGCTTTCTATCGCTATGATGTGCTATAAAATAGTCCAGACTCATCTTATCGATTGGGATCGGGTAGATGTTGTATTCGGAAGGAGACTCGTCAATCCGGACACTTTCTGGAATGATCGTCAGGCCCAGATTCTGTTTGGCAAGCTTCAACACCGTGTGAATTTCGTTGCTTTCCATCACGATGCTCGGTTGTATTTTATGCACACTAAGTAATTGATCGATCTGTTTACGGATGGCAGAGCCTTTGGACGTTAAAACGAGCTGTTGGCTCAGAATGGTAGGGATATCAAACGTTCCCTCCGGTATGACAGCAACATTCTTCTGATATAGTTCACAGCCGCGCGGAATAACCGCCCGGTAACTGTGTTTGCCCCAACTAAACGCATTTAGATTTGGAGAAATACTGCTCGAATTTTGCCCAATCCAGAAGTCCAATTCAACATTTTGAATCCGTTTTTCATTTTTTTCAGGCAGATCCTCAATCAGATTAATCTTAAAATCAGAATGAAGCTTTAAAAATGCAGGTAAGAAAAGGGGTGTCAAATAGGAACCCAGGCTGGGCAGAATTCCGATTCGTAACACTTTATTGCCGATATCCGATGCATAGGAAATTTCTTTCATGAGCTTGGCGTAGCTATGTTCGAGTGAAGTTAAATACTGATAATAGATTTTTCCCTGTTCGGTTAATCGATATGGAAGCTTGTTGCGAGTGATCAACTCACAATCCAACTGACTTTCGACTTTTTTGATTACCTTTGTCAGATAGGGCTGAGAAATATAAAGGGATTGGGCCGCTTTGCTAAAATTGCTGTATTTCAAAAGGCTATCGATGTAACATAAAATATCCTGAGATTCTAATTTAGACATGTCGCTCACCCTTTGTGAAAAAAATAACAAACTTTGAATTTGAGGTGATTATAACAAATTGGTTATCAAACTGCAATGAATAACTATTAGATCATTCCAGCTCTTCTATGTTAGAGTTATGCCGAAAGATAGAGTCTGACATTGACGAACATTATTTTCGAATGACAGAGAGGGGATTACGATGAATTATTTAGCTATTGTTGGCACGAATTCGGATGAATCAACGAACCGCACACTACTTCAATTTATGCAAAAGCATTTTGCAGATGAGGCTCAGATTGACTTGTTTGAAATTAAGGATCTGCCTGCTTTTATTGAAAAGGATGAGATAGAAGATGCTGAAATTGGCATTCCTGTGAAGGTGCAAGATTTGCTGGATCAGATTTCTAAAGCAAAGGGCATTATTATTGCTACTCCGGAGTATGATCATGCGATCCCTGCTGTACTGAAAAGTGCCTTGGAATGGATCAGTTATACCACTCAAACGTTGAAAGACAAGCCGGTTCTGATTGTGGGCGCTTCACACGGCTCACTTGGTTCTTCCAGAGCGCAAGCGCATCTTAGACAAATTCTGGATTCACCTGAGCTTGGAGCGAGATTAATGCCTAGCAGTGAGTTTCTTTTGGGAAAATCGCAGAGTGCATTTGATCAAAGTGGTAGCTTGATCAGCGCAGAGAAAGTAGCAGAGCTTGAAGAGATTTTCAGGGAGTTTGTTTTGTTCACGGAGATCACTACGGAACTGCTGTCCAAACGAACGTTGAAGCAAAAAACGAAAAAATTTTCCTGGCAAGAGTAGGAGGCTGACTACAATGAAAATTATAGCAATCGTGGGCACCAATGCAAAGAAATCGTATAATCGCAAGCTGCTTCAGTTCATGCAAAAACATTTTGAATTCAGAGCTGCCATTGAAATTCTCGATATTACCGATGTTCCTATGTTTAATCAATCCGATAACCAAACGAACAGTGCCATTATACAATCGTTTAATGAAAAGATTATCGCAAGTGATGGCGTCATCATTGCTACTCCAGAATATAATCATTCCATCCCTTCATCTCTTAAGAGCCTGCTCGAATGGCTTAGCTTTGAAATCCATCCGCTGGCAGGAAAGCCCGTTATGATTATTGGTGCGTCACAAGGAACGCAAGGTTCGTCTCGTGCCCAGTTGCATCTTCGTCAAATCCTGGACGCACCTGGTGTTGAGGCGAACGTGATGCCAGGATATGAATTTTTGCTGGGCAGTGCACATAAAGCGTTTGACGAAGCAGGCAACCTGAACAGTGAAGGCACGATTGATTTCCTGGAGGTATGTTTCTTGCGGTTCCTCCGTTTTGCAAAAATATCTAATCAGCTCAACGAGGAAGAAGAGTTCACCTATAAACCGGGTGTGTATGAAGTCAATGCCATCGGTCACAGTGGGAATCTACCAATGAAGGTATCCTTTAGTGAGAATCGGATTGAAAGCATCGACATCGATTCCAAGGGAGAAACCGAAGGCATCGCCGATGTTGTTTTTGTAAGAATCCCGAATAAAATTATTGAAGGACAGACACTCAATGTGGATGCGCTCTCCGGTGCTTCTGAAACGAGCAATGCGGTCATTAACGGTGTTGCCAAAGCGGTTAAGCTTGCCGGCGTGAATCCGGATATCCTGAAAAGACGCGCAAAACCTGCCAGCAGCCAGATGAAGGATGATGAGGAGTATACTTGTGATGTGGTCGTTGTAGGGGGAGGCGGCGCGGGTTTAAGTGCTGCTGCAACAGCTTTACAGCATGGAGCTAGTGCGATTGTGCTTGAGAAATATCCAGCTGTGGGGGGCAATACGATCCGTTCAGGGGGCCCTGTCAATGCCGCAGATCCGCTATGGCAGCAGCAGTTTAACGAGAATCCAGGTGAAAGACAGACCATTGAAAATTTATTGAGTACGGATGAGAGCCTGATCCATCCTGAATATATAGATGATTTCCAAGCTCTCAAAGAAGAGTTTACAGCATATCAGGAAAAGTTCGGTACACAAAAGGCTTATTTATTCGACTCTCCGCTGCTTCACAGAATGCAAACCTATTTCGGGGGCAAACGAACGGACTTGAATGGCAATATGATCTATGGACAGTATGATTTGGTCAAAGTACTTACAGACCGTGCCTTGGAGAGTGTGCAGTGGCTTGAAGATATCGGGGTCGAATATGATAAGAGCATCGTATTTGCTCCAGTGGGTGCCCTGTGGCGACGTGGTCATAAACCTGTCAAAAGTTATGGCTCCGCCTTTATCATCGCTCTTAGCAAGTATGTAGAGGAAAATGGCGGACAAATTATTACAGATACTCCGGTTAAACAGTTAATCATTGAAGATGGAAAAATAGCAGGTGTTATTGCAACTGGAGTTAACGGACAGAAAATCACCGTTCATGCGAAAGCTGTTGTGCTTGCTAGTGGTGGTTTTGGGGCGAATACACAGATGCTCAAGGAATATAACACGTACTGGAGCCACATCGATGATGATATCAAAACGACGAATTCCTACGCGATGACAGGGGATGGAATATCACTTGGCAAAAGCGCAGGAGCGGCATTAACAGGGATGGGTTTCACACAAATGATGCCTGTAGCCGATCCAGAGACTGGCGAACTGTTCAGTGGACTGCAAGTACCACCTGAGAACTTTGTCATTGTTAACAAAAAAGGTGAGCGTTTTGTTAATGAATTTTCTGGGCGGGATGTGTTGACTAAAGCGGCCATTGAACAGGGAAGTTTATTCTATCTAATCGCTGACGATGAGATTAAGAAAACCGCAGCGAATACCAGCCAAGAAAAGATAGATCGGCAGGTTGAAGCGGGCACTCTTTTCAAAGCCAATACGATTGAAGAACTGGCAGTGAAAGTGGGTATGGACCCTCAGGTGCTTAGAACTACGATTGATAAATATAACTCTTACGTGGATGCGGGCTTTGATCCGGAGTTCCATAAGGATACGTTTAGCTTAAAAGTGGAAAAAGCACCATTTTACGCTACGCCAAGAAAACCTGCCGTTCACCATACAATGGGTGGCATTAAGATTGATACCCAAACCCGTGTACTGGATGAGAACGGTCAGCCGATTGCTCATCTGTACGCTGCCGGGGAAGTAGCAGGAGGAATACACGCAGGTAACCGTTTGGGTGGTAATGCCTTGACAGACATCTTTACGTTTGGACGAATTGCGGGTAAAACGGCTGTTGAAGAAATAGAATGATGTTGAGAAACGGCAAAAAGAATTAAAGTCCTCACGCATATAAGGATACAAATTTCATAATTTGAATAACCCGCTATACATAAGGATTTCAGCGTGTATAGCGGGTCTTTTTACATTGAGAATAACATCGTTACGACGGGAACATATATATCGTTGCAAGACAATATAAAATTGACGCGTGTAAAAGGGGAATTTCCACAAATTCAAAATGTAAGCGCTATAAAAAATTGTAGACAGGTGCTGGGAAAGAGTGATATATTGTTTCTGTAAGAAACAATATTATTCATAGCGGACATAAAAATAAGGAAAAGGATGGGATATACGATGAACAGTATCGAAACAACGATGAAATCCTTTGACGGAACACAGCTTTATTTTAGTAAGAATACAGTGGAGGATGCGAAGGCAGCCGTAGTCATCGTACATGGATTGGCTGAGCATGCCAGCCGCTATGATTATTTGACAGAGAAACTGAACGGGCATGGATTCAACGTATATCGTTTTGACCATCGGGGTCATGCGAGATCGGAAGGACAGCGTACGTTTTATAGTGATTTTCATCATCTGATTGATGATGTCAACGCTGTAGTGGAGGTTGCACTGGAGGAGAGTGGTGATACACCACTGTATATTATTGGACATAGTATGGGCGGTTTTGCTTCTTCATCATTTGGAACGAAATATCCGGGAAAAGTGAAGGGCATCGTATTATCAGGAGCGCTTACACGATTTAATACGAAAGTGGCAGGAGAACTGCCGATGGCTCTGCCAGCAGGCACGTATTTTCCGAATGAACTTGGCAGCGGCGTGTGCAGTGTTCCTGAGGTTGTATCCGCTTACGCTAATGACCCGCTAGTAGAAAAAGAGATTTCTGTAGATTTGTTTAACAGTCTGGGGTATGGCGTAGAATGGCTGAAAGAACATGCGAAGCAATTTGTTGATCCGGTGCTTGTGTTACATGGAGCGAATGATGGGCTCGTGAGCGAAAAGGATTCCCGTGACTTCTACGGAGATATCGCTTCGGCAGATAAAACACTGAAAATCTATGCACATCTCATGCATGAAATATTTAATGAGACAGCACGGGATGAAGTGATTGAAGAAGCAATTTCATGGATTGAAAAACGAATCTGATTTCAGTAGAGTATTAGAGAGACAGAGACTCTGAAGACGAAAGGGATTACGCATGAAATTAGATTGGATGGGTGACCATCGGGAGCTTGTTGAGAAAATAATCAAATACGGCAATGCATACTCGAACACCTACAAGCTGCAACGAAGCTACGGAACGGATATGACTTTCTCCGCTGCCCAGATCCAGACACTCGAATATATTCTGGAAGCAGAGGATCAGGAAGAGAAGATGTCTGAGATGGCCGCGCGTTTAGGCGTTAGTCGCAGTACATTTTCTAAAAATGTGAAGAATTTGACCGAAAAAGGACTACTGGAAAAATATCATTTAAGCGGTAACCGCAAAGATATTTATGTCAAACCTTCTGCCAAAGGTCGCGAGGTATACACCAAATACACCGCAATTGTCCGAGAACTTTGTTTTGATGATATTTTTAAGCTGGCAGATCAGATTACGGAAGCTGACAAAAAAAGCTTTATTCGTATCATGGATCTGTTTGCCGATGTGCTCGTCTGGTACGGTGAAAAAGAGCAGGAGCCACGTAAGCTCATCAAAATTGAGCCGGATAACTGATCGTTCCCAATGCCGGAAACAGCGTAGCGAATATGTAGTTTTTGTTTTAATTACCAGAATGACGATTACGAAGTGAAAAATAATTCCCTTAAAGCTTTATATAAGTTGAGCTATTCTTTTACACATTAACGAAGAGGACAGAAAAAACCTGGACAAGCAAAGCGTTCGCTAAAAGCTTTCTGCAAGAAAGCTACATCGGAAGCATACGCTTATCACCGGATTTTCCCCTTTTGAGAAGAGAATCAAAAAAAATCTGTGGATAACAGYGATTGGAAGGTAATTCTGTCATCGGAGTGGACTGTGTAAAATCTTTAGTTTAACTTATATTTTGGTTTTAAGGTTTTTTTTGCTTATAGGACATTCTACAGCCCATTCCCTCCGCGGATGTCGGTCATACAGTATAAGATGCCTAGTGCAGAAGTGCTGTATAACGATCAATAACGCAGGGAGTGGGATGTTTGAAAATAAACATGAAAACAAAAACAAAACTGACTGGTCGCGTCATCTTTAAAGGAGATCCGGGCTATGAGGCGGCACGTAAAAACTGGGACCCGCATACCGACAGGTATCCTAAAGTCTTCGTTTTTGCCCAAAAAACGAAAGATGTATCGAATGCGATCAAATGGGCTCGTGAAAATAAGGTACCGATCCGGCCGCGAAGTGGAAGGCATGCACTTGAGGTTAATTTGTCACAGGTGAACGGTGGGATTGTCATTGATGTCAGTGATCTGAACACCATCAAGCTGAATAAAACAACAGGAACAGCCGTTGTGGGAGCGGGAAACCGGGTTGGGAGAATTGCGCATACACTCGCACGTCAGGGGTTTATTGCTCCATTTGGAGATAGCCCTACGGTCGGTATAGGCGGTATTACGCTGGGAGGAGGCATCGGTCCTCTTCAACGCACGATTGGTCTGATCAGTGATAATTTGCTGGAATTCGAGATGGTGGATGCGAACGGGAAAATCATTCGTGCAAACAAAAAATGCAACGCAGATCTGTTCTGGGCATCACAAGGCGGTGGCGGAGGCAACTTCGGGGTCTACACCCGTTACAAATTCAAAGTACGCCGTGCACCAGCCAGAGCAACAGTCTACCGGATTACCTGGCCATGGGCTCAATTCGAGAAGTTGCTCAAAGTGTGGCAAAAGTGGGCTCCATCGGTGGATACGCGGCTCGGGAGTGAACTGTCCATCGGACCCAAAAAGGGCGGAAATGTTAGTATGGAAGGTCTGTTTCTTGGTTCCAAATCGGAGGCACTACGGCTGCTAAAACCGATGACCAGCACGGGTACGCCTTCCCAGACGATCATACGGTCAGTCCCTTACACGGAAGCCGTCACTTTTCTGCTGCCGCCCGATCCAGTGCTTACCCAAAGGTACAGTAATCAATTTTCCTCCGGGTTTGGCCGGAAACCATTCCCGGATCGGGCAATCCAATCGATGCGAGAGTTTCTGGAAAATGTGGAAGGCGAGTTCGCCGGATTCTTTTTCCTGAACTGGGGCGGTGCCGTTAGCCGTAAATCACCTACCTCCACAGCATTTTACTGGCGTAAAGCCAAGTTCTATGTGGAATGGAACAGTTCATGGACCAAACCATCCCAGGCAGCCAAAAATATTGCGATTGTGCGGAACACACGCAAAAAATTACAGCCATACATCGTCGGTTCGTACATTAATGTACCAGATCAGGGAATCAAACGTTCGGGGCCAGTATACTACGGAGCGAACTATGCCCGCTTGCGCAGAGTCAAAGCCAAATACGATCCCCAAAATGTGTTTAATAACCCGCAAAGCATTCCTCCGGCACGCAGTCTAAAATGAGAGAGGATGGAAATGTAATCGAACGATGTAATTGAAAAATAGAGGTCATGGAAAAGGAGCCGCTTATTGCGGCTCCCTGACGCTACGCCAATATAGTTTAGCCTAGTTTACAGACACTTTTGTGTGTATTTCTTTCCAAATTTACTCTTCGCTTCGTTAACATTCTGTTAGAATGCCCCTCAACGCCTTCGAATTAGACAAGTACTTATTGCAGGTACATTAGTCTAATTACTTTTTTTGGTTAGCCAGCCACTCCATAAGTGTTACGGCTTTTCCTTTAATTTTCACTGGTTTGCCATTGAAGTCTTTGGAGATGTCATTATTCAAAACAGGAATCCAGGACCAGTGCCCATTGTATTCATATGGGGCTTTATCGCCGTTTCCTTTGGTATATACCCCACTCATATCCAGCACCTTATCAAAGTAGGAGTAATGGGCATTTTTGGCGCCTGCAGCAATCAGGCGTTTGTAGGTAGCTGTTGACGTTTTGGACGTATCCACCGTCTGATCCGCTCCTGCAGCTGTGAACCAGATCGGAGTGTTTTTCAACTTGGAGATATCTTGCTTGGTTAACAAGGAATCCTCGTATGCTTCTGCGGAAGGATATGCAGCGGCAAAGTAATCCGGGTTCGCTAGCAGCATATTTAGAGTCATAAATCCGCCATTAGAGCATCCGCCAATGTAGATGCGATTCGTATCAATATCCGATGCATGCTGTTTCACATATTGTTTGATCAAAGCGGTTAACGATCGGGTATACATACTTTTTCCGTCCTTGGTATATTGCCCGGTTCCGTCATTCATCCAGAATGTTGGTGTTTGTGGAACCAATACAGCAGCATCCCCAAAATACTTTTGAATCGATTCATCGGCTAAAGCTGTTACTTTATTACCCAGAAGGGCAATTCTCGGATCAGTACCTCCCTCACCAGCACCGTGAAGCCAGATGATCAATGGCTTTTTCTTGCTGGTATCGGGCATATACGAAGCGTAGGTCAGATTAATCTGACCAAACTTGGAGTCCTTATAGCTAAATTTTCCGGACGTATCAAACACATCGACACCTTGTTCAATCATCCTATGTGGTGTGTCAGGTCTTGTAGTTAAATGCTCGACGGCATTGCCTGCGTTATCCTGCAGTGATTTTTGCTGAATAATCGTATATTGAAAGTCTGTATATCGATTGGTAAAACTCTGAAGATCAAACATAAACGGACTGCTTGTCATCAGATCTGGATGGACTTTCATTTCGATTGTAATATACTGCCCACTGGAATCGGAGATTTTATTACCACTTTTGTCAGAAAGGTAGGCTCTTTCTATCGTTCTGCTACTGCTATCGGAGCCATCGTATTTTTGCTGCGTTTGAAAATTAATCATCGGATAACTTCGTTCTGCAAGAACTTTGAACGAGTCTGTAGTAAGTGTATTCGCTTGAATAGCTATACCTGTATCCAGAATGATTTTGTAGACACCCGGGCCCCAATCGTAACCTTTGGTCACAAGAGAGTAGGATAGAGGAGAACGTGTTTCGGAAGAGTTGTTTGCGCTTACATTAGTGGAGACGAGAAGAGTTGAAGTCAGAGCAAGAGCCAAGAAACCGGAGAGCAGTCCTTTTTTCATATTCATCAGCATATACCTCCAAATGTATTATGTATTCAGCCTTTATCATTGTACCATTTCAGGAGGAACATGGGAAAATATAATGGCTCTTTCCTGTGTCATTGCAAACAAAAGAACCGCCCAAAATCACCATGAGGTGAAATCCAGACGGTCCTTATTATCTGTATCAAACGTGTCGTTCCCTACAATAAGCGATCATGACACGCCATATTTCCGGCCATTCTTTTTAATTATTATTGTTTAACCGCTTCGCCAGCAAACACTTCAACGTTCATTGGTGCAGCCATGAATGCCGCAGCTTGTTGTACAAAGGCTTGGAAGTGAGCACTTGAGTTATGAGCAGCGGTTGCTGGCTCATCTTTCCACAGCTCAATCATGGTATAGCTTTGCTCACGTTCAGTGTTTTTCACCAGATCATAGCTGATGTTGCCTTCTTCTTGACGAGTTGCAGCAATCAGTTCTTTGGCAGCAGCCAGGAAAGCTTGTTCTTGAGCGGCTTGTACTTGCAAATGTGCGTGAATGATAATCATAGTTGTGACCTCCAGATAGTAGTTTGTTTTCAAATAGAACTAATCCATATAAGACAATAACGTCTCTGTGTTTCATCTTAAAAAAGCAGTTTGAGCAATTTATAATAAAGGATGTCGTACTCGCTTAAGCCCAAGTAGTGATTGTATCTACAGGCAGACGGTAAGATGGGTGACCTTCTTTGGCAGATTTACCGATCGAGATCAGCATAACCGGTTGATAACGGTCTTTATCCATACCGAATGTTTCTGCGATTTGAGCTTTTTCGTATCCGCCAATTGGGTTTGTATCGTAACCGTGAGCACGTGCAGCCAGCATCAATTGCATGGAAGCCAGACCAGCATCGATCAGATTAACGTCACGTAGATCGGAAGCAGGCATATTGTCGTAGTAGGGTTTAACTACTTTGACTTGTTGTTCGGCGATTTCTTTAGGCATATATCCATGCTCTACCGCTTTACCGAAAATCTCTTCCAAGTACTCGCCATTTTTCATATCGATAAACACGCCGATTACAGCGGCAGAAGTCAGAACTTGGTTTTGGTTGAATTTTGCAAGTGGTGCGAGCTTTTCTTTGCCTTCAGGTGTATCAACAACAAGAAAACGCCAAGGTTGCATGTTTACGGAAGATGGAGCGCGGGAAGCTTCTGCCAAAATTTCAGTCATTTCTTCACGGCTGATTTTCACTTCAGGGTCATACAGTTTGACGGAACGACGGCCGTAGGTAATTTCGTTAAAATCATTGGTTTTTTGGAATTTGCTTTGTGTTGTAGTCATGGAAATCTCTCCTCTATATATGGTTACTAAAAATAAGGTTTAAAAATTGTTTTGCATTCGTTCCAAGAAATCGGCGAGTGCTTGAATTTCAGCTTCACTGAAACCATCCAGGATTTGATGGATATAATTGGTTTTCTCTGTTTTATATCCTTCAATCTGTTTGCGCCCATGATCCGTTAGACGAACAAAAGTTACCCGATTATCCTCAGGGTTTTTGCGTCTTGTAACCATCTGGTCCGCTTCAAGTTGTTTCAGGTGGCGTGTAATTGCTGCACTGTCGATGTTAATGATCTTCTGGAGCATGGATTGATTGATCTCATCTACCTGATCAAGCTCGTGCAGAATTTCAAAACGAGAGGAACTGATCCCGGTGCAGCGTTCAAACTTGGGACTGATTTTGTTCCCCAGCACATTCAGCAGATTAATGATCTGCTCTTCTTTGGAAACCATACGTGTCATGACTAGACCTCCCGGGTGAATCCAATCAACAACGGCGTATGTTAACAAATAATTAAAGTTGCCAGTATACAATGCCATTGCCTCATGATTCTGTAGCTGCTCTTAATCGTTGATGGATCAATAGTTGACACCTCAATGATTGATGGCTCAATTAATATAACATGTCATTTATCATAATGCAACAGGTTGGAAGAAAGAAAAAATAGCTTTTTTGCTTCCCCTAATCGGGAGATATTCGGAAAGCTAAGGTGTCATTTGTATAGGTTATCCCTAGATGGAGGATTTAACTCTATTTTGCATTTCATTGAGAATTATTATCACTTTATTTATAATTAAATGGATAGTGCAATGGATCGTTAGAACCCTCCATTTGAACGAATGGCAGTATAGAGTAGCAAGATGAAGGTACAGTGTGAAGTCGTAACATAGGATTGGAAGGGAGGGGACATGGAGAAAGTATGAAATTAGATGATCATCTTCTGCTCTGGAATCATGTCTTTATTAAAATATTGGATGTACGTATACATGCGTTGAAACCAGGTGAAGAGCTATGCAATTATGTATTGCCTGCCAGTACATATCTGTACTTTGTTGAAGGAAGTGCACGGGTCACCATGGACGGGCATAACCATATGGTTGATGGATTTTATATTGTTCACGGTGGGAAACTGGCGCAATTGAGTGTCGAGACTGAACTGGGTGTTCAATACTTTATCATCTTGTACAAAGCCATCCTCACTTTGCCTTGTCGTATGGAGATCCAGCTATTAATGGAACAGCAGAGGCCATTTCAGGATCAGTATGCACTAATCCCATCCAAACCGCTGGATTTATACCGCTCGATGGAGAAAATGCAAGCAGAATGGCAACAATCCAGCACACTTGCAAAGCTTCAAGTTCGGGCTCTGTTTTATCAATGGGTATATACTCTACTTGAAGATCTAGACCAGCAAACTGTTCAGCCACATAAGCCGGATCTGGTCACAAAAGCAACGGAGTATATACAGATGCATTTGCACGAATCCGTAACGCTTAAGGATATGGCAGAAGAGGTGGAGTGTAGTGCAGGACATTTGTCACGCCTGTTCAAACAAAGGTTGAACGTAAGTCCTATTCAATTTTTGGCACAAAAACGTACGGAGAGAGCTGCTTATCTGCTGATCCATACGGATGCAACGCTACAGCAAATTGCAGAAGAGGTCGGATATCCGGATGCACATTCCCTTAGCCGTAGTTTTAAGAAAATTAAGGGATTGTCACCTATTCGTTATAAAAAGGAACTAAAACAGAAGCCAAAGCAAGATTTGCCACGTTTCATGCGAGAAAATGCCCTTCAAGCGTTTTATTCTCATGACTATAATGATATTGATTATCAATATCAGAAAGATCATGGAGGGGAATTATTTATGCAAGGAAAATTCAAAGTGACAGCATTGTCAATGTTGCTGTGTCTAACGCTGTTACTCACAGCCTGTTCCAGTAATGTACCCACAGCAAACGGAGGACAATCCGAAACCAGCCCAGCCGCTGCCCAGACAGATAAGCCGACATCGGAATCAGGGAAATCAGCAGGACAAGCAGAGACACGCACGGTATCTACATTAAAAGGTGATGTCGTGGTTCCAGCGAATCCGCAACGTGTTGCTTCGGATCAATATATGGGGTATCTGTTGAAGCTCGGCATCGTACCGGTAGGTGTAAGAACATTTATGCTGAATGAGTCGTGGATTGATAAGTCGGGCATATCACCCGATATCATCGCCGGTATTCAAGACCTCGGCGGAGAGTTCCCGATGAATCTGGAGAAGCTGGTGGCGCTGGAGCCGGATCTGATTATTGGTTCCATTGATAAAAATGTGGAAGATTACGAGAAAATTGCAACGACAGTCTTTTTACCGTATTGGGAGGGGGAGACTACTTCAGGGCCGCTGGAGAAATTACGCCGGATTGCAGGTGTTTTCGGGAAAGAGGACGAAGCGGAACAATGGATTACAGATTACTATGCCAAGGTGGATGAGGCTAAAAAACAGATTGACGGTATTATTAAAGAAGGAGAAACTGTGTCCATCGTACAGATTGGGAACAAGTCTATGTACGTTATGGCCGCCGAAGGAGGTAACTATGGCAGTTCAACGATCTACGAGATGCTGAAGTTGCCACCTACGAAACAGGCGAAGGAGATGGAAGAAGGATTCGAGAATATTTCTCTGGAAGTGCTGCCTGAATACATGGGGGATCATATCTTCATATATGGTTCCAAGGATGACGGGGCAAGTGACGTATTAAACAGCGAGGTGTGGAGACGACTGCCGGCTGTGCAAAAGGGACAAGTCTATGCCTATGGTTCCTTTGGGGATAAAGGTGATGAGTTTGTAATGGAAGATCCATATTCCCTGGATTTGCAGCTGGAGACGATCACTAATTTGCTAGTGAAGAACAAAAGGTAAACTTGTTATTCGGTGAGAAGCAGGGGCGGAAATAAGGAAAGGGAGCTATCATGGAGACTAATGATTGGATTAAAAGAATGAAGCAACTATATCTCTCTTCTGTACACATCTGCCATTATGCTGGCATTCCAGAGCAAATCCAACACAGGGTATGGAAAAGGTTTGCCTTATGTAGAGTAACTGATGGCAGAGGGACGTTGACTATCAATAATGTAATGCATACGGTGTCCCGTGACGATTGTTTTATACTTAGTCCAGGCATGCATTTGGAATTACAACCGGATATGAAGGCTCCTGTCCGATATCAGCTTATCTTATTTTCCGGTGTGGGACTTGTTCGAACACATCACGTGTGGCGAACCGAGGCATTTGATTTTCCTGTTACGGGCAAGCTCCAACTTTCTTCCAATAGGCGAGATATTCAAGAGATGATGGATCGATTAGTCTATAAAAATCACCCTGCATCCGGGTTGGAGAACACAGCCCAAAAACATCTTTTACACCAGTTGTTGATTCGGTTGTTAACTTGTGTGGAAGCAATTTCCAAACCACCTCAGGCAGGAATGGACTTGGCAATCGATTATATGTCGCACCATTATATGAAGGAAATTCGGATGGATGAGATGGCTCAAGTGGCGGGACTTAGCGTGAATCATTTTATAAGAACATTCAAACGTCAATTTGGGATGACACCGATGGAGTATATCCTGAAACAACGGATGGCGAAGGCCAAGCAACTCTTGTTTTCTACAGACAAAATCAAGGTCATCGCGGAGCGTGTCGGATACAGGGACGAACACTATTTCAGTCGGGTGTTTAAGAAAAATGAAGGTATTGCTCCAACATTTTTTATGAAAAATAAAGTTAGCCGTATTGCAACATTATACTATGGACTGGATGAGGTCGTTCTAACACTCGGGTTGAAACCTGTGTCTGCTTTATCTTATGTTCAGAGAGTGGATCATCCTATCCTTATGTCTTCACCCCAAGCCCATCCTCCGCAAGGGCTTATCCTTAACAGTTTAAGTCAGAACTATGAGAAGTTGAGGGGATTGCAGCCAGATTTGATCATTACAAGTGATCGTATGGAGCCGAATGAATCCCTGCATCAGATTGCTCCTACAGCAATCCTTAAACACACGAATCAAGTTGGCGAAAGTCTGCTGTATATGGCGGATATCATGGGACGGAAAGAACAGGCTATTCGCTGGATTGAACAGCATGCGAATTTAAGCCATGTTCTTCAAAAACGTATTCACTCCGAATGGGGGAAACAGTCGGCTATGTTTATCCGTGTTTCCTCTGGATTCTATCGAATGTATGGATTGCACAATCAGACGGGTTCCTTGCTGTATGACGATATGGGATTACATATGCCAGAGGGTTACCCAAGCGAACAGTGGGCTGTGGAGATGAACATCAATGATGTGCAGTTATACAACGCGGATCATCTATTTGTTATGGTGGATCCGACAGCAGAAGCGAGAACTCAATTTCAACGTTTGATGAAATCTGATGGATGGATAACATCCAAGGCTGTACAGGAAGGTCGTGTTTATGATGCAGGGGATATTTTCTTCCAAACGCTGGGTCCAATCGGGCGTGTAAGGGCTATGAAGTATGTGGCCAAGCAGCTTAGTGTTTCCTTAGGGTGATATTTTACACGTAAAGAGAGTGGAATAATCCATGGAAAGCTTGTTTGCTTTTCCCTACCATAATGATAATGATTATTATTATTAAGTAGAGAAGGGGAATTAAAGAAATGCTAAGACAGAGAACAGCCTATATGATTCTGTTGTCCCTGCTCATGCTCGTTCTGGCGGCATGTGGCAAGACAACGACTGAAGCTACACATGGAACATCTCCGAAACAGGACACAGCGTCAGAAGATAAAGGCACACAAACCATTCAACACCTGAAAGGAACTTCGGTTGTACCACAAAAAATAGAGCGAATGGTTGTGTTATCTGCTGCTTATGTTGATCACATGCTTAGCATTGGAGAGAAACCTGCGGGTGTTAATGTAGAAGTACGCTACGGTGGAGATTACTTGCCTTATCTGGCAGATCAGCTTCAGGGCGTTCCAACGGTAGGTTCGGCAGATAGTCCCAACCTTGAAGCTATTGTTCAGATTGATCCAGATGTGATTGTAATTGAGAGTCGAACAGCTGAAAATTCATATGATCAGTTGGAGAAAATCGCTCCTACGATTGTATTGGGTGACGATTGGATGGACTACAAAGACGATTCGACATATTGGACTCGGGATCTGCTGACTATTGCTGGAATGTACAACAAGGTTGATCTGGCTAAAGAAAAAATCGCAGAAGTTGAGCAACAAGCCGATCAACTTAGAGTTAAAATCGAACAATTGGGTGAGAAAAAACTGGCTTATCTGCGAGTAAGGGAGAAGAACCTGCAGATTTATGCGTCCACAGGTCACCCAACCAATACACTCTTGTATCATGATCTTGGATTTGAGCCTTCTGCTGTGACACCTGCTGAACAACGTGAGGACCTGTCCATGGAGAAAATAGCAGACATCGATGCCAATTATGTTGTGCTTGAAGCTGACCCCAATGCCCAGGACTATTTAAGTAAGATGAAAGAAAGCTCACTTTGGAAAAACGTGCCGGCTGTTGGAGCTGATCAGGTCTATCAAACCGACTCCTTCTGGTTGTTTAAAGGATGGGGAGCTATAGGACGARGCGAAATATTAAATGAAATTAAAGATATGATTCAATAGATGGTGCGTTATTCAGGGAATGATCATTCAGAGATGATGGCCGTTTTGGATACTTCTTTTGTGACGAGCGTTCGTGGAGACGATAAGACTTTCAAATATGCGTTTGGTGTCAAAGATTTGCTGCATGAGCAGAAAAGAGATCTGATACTGCGAGAACAAGCGATACAACAAGGACTGAAGCTTGGTGGTGAAGGAAGTGTGGCGGTAGGAACCCTTTTCGCCAAGCGATATTCGGTATGGGTTATGGCTGTAATCTCGGCTTGCAGTCTATATGATACTCTTCTAAATATCGAGGATGATGTAGTCCGATTCGAATTGAATGGCACGGGCGGCATGCGCTATGAGACTCGGTTGGAAAGAAGTCTGGATAATGGTTCAGGACTGGGGATTGGGGGAAATGTAGCTCCAACTAGTAAGGTTTTGGCTCAGCGCAGGACAGAAATTAGTATGCTACGGGATAGTTTACAGTTGCACGTGGGACGTATTTTCCAATCAGTTGCTGCGGCAACGGGAGCAAGCACGAGGGTTATGCATGCATTAGTCGCACATAATGTACAACAATTGCTTGCACGATTAATCGAAGATCACGCGATATGGAAGACGGATAAGCGTCTTGAGCTCATTAAGAATGATACACAAGTATGGCTAGACGAGTCAATGAATAATACATTTTCCACTCGGTTTCAACGCTTTGAACATCCGGAATGGCAAGGTCCTTCGCTTCTGATCCGCAGGTATTGTTGTCTGGCCTATCAAGTCGGTAGCGGCAGTTCTGCCCATGGCTATTGTAACACTTGTCCAAAACTAGATTCAGAATCGCGACAGCGTATGCTTTTGCGATAGTAGTCATTTCATACGAATACTAAAAACAGTTACAGTCGGTGTATTTCCCGAAGGTAGCTGTTTTTTTGTTATGAGCTCAAGACTCGACGAATCTCTGTGAATTAATCGGCTCACATAGCTAGCCCTAACTTTAATGCAACAACAGGCAATTATACGATTCCAACGACAGGGAGATATTCAATCGAAGCCACAATTAACTATGCAACAACCGCAGCCATTGCTCTTTCTCTGGGTGCAGGAGTAAATCCGGCTTTTCTGGTTCAGAGAACATCGCCAACCGTAACAACATTAGTAAGTGGACTGTTGCCCGTTCTGAATGTTCTATGCAGCGAATGGCCTTACCATTTCACTCAACTTAGATAGTGGTGCGACGAACGGGATTTTCTGGTCTGTCCATCAAATGACTTAGGTACCCCTTTTAAAAGGTGATGTAAGAGGGAAAAAGATAATTTGGCAGGAGTACAATAATGGGTAGTCATCGAAAAACAGGCTTGGAGCAGATCTGAGTCTGTCTTCTTGTATGCTCTCCAGTTCTCTTCATTGAATAAAGCGCATCTCAGCTCTACTTCACACCATAGAATCTTCTTTAGTATGTGGAAACAAGTATACCTAACTTTTTTAGGTTGAATGACAATTACGTTTCTGTTAGCTTCCACTGATGGATTTCAACTCATATAATAACGCTAATTCTATCCGGATATTACAAAGTAACATGAGATGAGTGTATGAATGCAACGAAGCCTGTTCTAGATAGATTATGAAAGGGTTGATGAGTATGGGCCTCGATGCTTTAAATGAACGTGTGAAGCATGATTTAGCATATTTATGTTTTGGAGGTACCAGCTGGGTTCGTACAAAAACGCATGCAGAAGGGCATGTTTATGATGTTGTTATTGTAGGCGGTGGACAGAGCGGCCTTGGGGCTGCATTTGGACTTTTGCGCGAACGGATCTCGAATATTCTGATCATCGACGAAAATGTGGCAGGGCAAGAAGGGCCATGGGAAACTTATGCACGTATGGTAACGTTGCGGACGCCGAAACATCTAACTTCCATTGACCTGGGTATTCCTTCTCTGACGTTTCGTGCATGGTGGGAGGCTCAGGAGGGTGTTGAGGGATGGCAGAAGATCGATAAAATTCCTCGCAGGGACTGGATGAATTATTTGCGTTGGTATCGGGAAATCCTGGACCTTCCAGTACAGAACGAAGTTAAGTTGAACCTCATTGAACCTGGGCAGGATGGAATTCATCGTCTATATGTAACCGAACAAGGAATTCGTGAAAAGCACATTTTGGCTCGGAAAGTTGTGCTTGCAACCGGTATACAAGGAGGGGGCGTGTGGCATGTACCCTCGCTAATCTCAGATCATCTGCCGCGAGAGTTGTATGCCCATACTTCAGAAAAAATTGACTTTGAACGGTTAAAAGGAAAAAAGGTTGCAGTGCTCGGCGGTGGTGCATCGGCTTTTGACAATGCAAACCACGCTCTGGCCTCAGGTGTGGCTGAAGCTCATGTTTTTGTCAGACGTGAACAATTACCACGAGTCAATCCGATTCGCCAAATGGAACAATCCGGCATGATCGAGCGGTTTCATGCTTTACCTATGGCTGATAAGTATCAGGTGATAGCTCACTTTTTCAAATATAATCAGCCACCTACCAATGATACGTTCAACCGCGCTGCATCTTGGCCTGGATTCGAGCTGCATCTGGACTCGCCATGGTTAAGTGTGCAAGCTTCGGATCAAGGAGCCACAGTTGAAACGGCGCATGGAAGTTATACATTTGATTTTCTTATTATAAGTACAGGTCTGCTCAGTGATCCCGCTCTTCGCCCTGAACTGCAACTCGTAGAACGGCACATTGCTCGCTGGCAAGATTGTTACGAAGCCCCGCTGGGAGTTCGGAATGCGCTACTTGATGCACATCCTTTTTTAAGCGCTGGATTTGCAATGACCAGTAAAAGTGAACAGGGGAAAGCGCTACTGCATGGTTTGTTTATATTCAATTATTCGGCTCTGGCCAGTTGTGGGCTGTCTGCTTCAGCGATATCGGGCACCAGAAGTGCCATCCCCAAACTGGTTGCAGGTATAGCCGATCAATTGTTCCTCGATGACCGGGAGGAGACACTTCGTGGGTTTTATGATTACAATGAGCTGGAATTTACGGAGACATGGGTGAAACGCCCGGTTCTTGGCTGAGGCAATCATATAAAGTATTTCGTGCAGCAGGGGATGCTGTACGTTTTTTTTGTTTTTTTACATTGTGACTTACACTCGGTGTCGATTTATTGTAAAATGTCGTTTGGATCATGTTAAAGGCAGGGATAAACAAATGGAACAAAAGAAACAAATAAAACAAATGAATTATGAGCAATTCAGGGCTCATGTGAAAAAGGCATCACGTGTACGCAATGTACCTCTAACCAAAATTGTAGCTTTTCAAGAGAAGTTTATGAAAATTGAGGAAGTACAGTTCTATGATGTAGAGCAAAATTATATGAGTGTGCAAGCCTGTAACACGTTGTGGATGAATCTTGAGAACAAATCATTCCGCAATATGGTCTCTCAAACATTACAGGTCTATCGGCAGATGCCAAATCTTGGGCGACTTTCTTTTGAGAATCTGATCCGTGAATTATATGATACCGCTGTACCTATCTTGATTGATTATGATCCAGATGAATATTACACCTTAGAACAGTTAATTGAGATACTGGCAACGGATGAGGAGAAGCTGATCGAGCAACTGGAGATGGGAAGATTCAAGGGTGCTTTTATTAATGAAGAAGGTAAATGGCTCAAACCCAAACCGGAAGTGGGAAGCACGGAGTTATTATAAGTAATGCGCAGTATATACAAAACGACGTCTAAAATCCTGTAGCAATGCCATTAGAAGAGGCGGTTGTTGCAGGATTTTTAACGACAAGTTATGAGCACGACGAACTATAAATTTATCAGATGCGTGCAATGGACGATTTGATAAGGACACCGGACAAATAAATTAGTCGAATGATGAAATTTTTTGAAGGTTTTTAAATTATTTTGAATGAAAATGATTGTTTTTTGCGGAATTTATGATACTATAGAAGCAGTTGGAGGAATGCATATGCTGACTGAAGAACGATATGCTGCAATTGTAGAGCGCTTACATTTACAGGGAATTGTGAAGTTACAGGAGCTTGTTGATGTGTTAGGTGTTTCTGAATCCACGATTAGAAGAGATTTGATTGATCTGGAAAGTCGTCAGATGCTCAAACGTATTCATGGTGGTGCCTCACTGGTGAATGAAAAATCATTAGAACCAGGTATGGAGGAAAAAACGTTCAAAAACATTCAGCAAAAGACAGTGATTGCCAAGTTGGCAGCACAGGAGATCCAAAATGGTGAATGTATATACTTGGATGCTGGCACAACAACACTGGCTATGATCCCTTTTATAGAAGCCAGGGATGTAACGGTGGTCACCAATGGACTCTCCCATGTGGAGGCACTGGTAAGCAAACAAATTCGGAGTTACTTGCTGGGCGGCATGATGAAAACTCATACCAAAGCGGTGATCGGCAGCATTGCGCTGCAGAACATGGACAATTTCCGGTTTGACAAGTGTTTTCTGGGAAGTAACGGGGTAGACCCTGAAATGGGGTATACAACGCCTGATCCGGAGGAAGCCTTGATTAAGAGGCGTGCACACCAATTGTCGGGGAAATCCTATGTGCTGGCTGATTCCAGCAAAATTGGGGATATTACTTTTGCCAAATTGTTTGATTTGGAGGAGGCGGATCTGATTACGGAGCGAATGCCAGAACATTGGCGGACGGTAATCACCCAGAAAACTAAAATAATTGAGGGATAGCGATGATATATACAATAACACTCAACCCGTCCATTGATTACATCGTCGAAGTGGACGATCTGAAACTTGGCGGATTAAACCGCATGAATCGGGATTTGAAACTACCTGGCGGTAAAGGCATTAACGTTTCACGAATTCTGAATCAACTCGGAGCTGCCAATACGGCTATTGGATTTTTGGGCGGATTCACGGGACGCTTCATTAACGACAAGCTGATGGAAGATGCCATTCAGACTGATTTTGTTACCATTGCAGACGATACTCGCATTAACATCAAGCTAAAACACGGAGACGAAACTGAAATCAACGGACTCGGTCCAGCGATTCGTGCTGAAGAGGCAGAGCAACTGCTAAATAAACTGTCTTCCTTGCAAAAAGGAGATATTGTCGTATTGTCTGGCAGTGTTCCGCCGTCACTCGGTTCGGATTTCTATGATCGTCTCATTCATGTCTGCAAACAGACAGAAGCCGAGTTCGTCATTGACACAACAGGACCCGCACTGATGGAAGCGCTCGTTCATCAGCCATTGCTGGTAAAACCGAACCATCATGAGTTGGCCGAATTGTTTGGCGTAACCATTGATACGCGAGAAGAACTGGTATCTTACGGGCGTAAATTGCTTGAAGCTGGTGCGAAACATGTGTTGATCTCCATGGCTGGAGAAGGAGCATTGTTCATCACAGGGACAGATGTTTATCATGCAACCGTACCTAAAGGTACGGTGAAAAATTCAGTTGGTGCCGGCGATTCCATGATTGGCGGATTTGTAGGCACGTACGTGCTGCAAGGAGACTTGCTTGAAGCATTCCAGACAGGAGTAGCTTCAGGAAGTGCGACAGCCTTCTCGGATGACCTCGCTACACGTGAGTATATTGAACAATTGCGTAATCAGGTTACGATTACAATGCTTTAAGAAACAAGAAGAACGAAGTGAATTGAAGAACTGATGTAAGGCCTGCCATGTGCAGGCCGACTGAACTTAAGGGAGTGTTCCATGATGAAAATCACTGACTTAATGATCCAGGAAACAATGATTATGGATCTGCAAGCATCAACGAAAGACGAAGCAATCAACGAACTGATCGCCAGTCTTAACCAGAGTGGGCGGATTAATGATCCGGCGCTTTTCAAGGAAATGATCTACAAAAGAGAAGCGGAGTCCAGTACAGGCATCGGCGGCGGAATTGCTATGCCACATGCCAAAACCAAAGCGGTGAATGAACCAACAGTCGTTTTTGCAAAAAGTAAACAAGGTCTGGACTTTGAATCACTAGATGACCAGCCAGCTCAACTCTTTTTCATGATTGCAGCTCCAGAAGGCGCAGGTAATACACATCTCCGCACATTAGCGGCTCTTTCAAGGTTGTTGGTTGATAGCGATTTCATCGCTGAATTGTTGAACACGAATACGCCTGAAGAAGTGAGCGCGTTGTTTGATGCAAAACAGGAGGAAGCTGCTGAGAAGGAAGCTGCAAAAGAGAAAGCAAAAGCGGACAAAGCTGCACAAGCATCTTCGACTGAGAGTGGTACTAACAACGTGAAAAGCAACTCCGGTGTCATTGTTGGCAATGCGAATTCAGAAGACTTTGTTGTCGCTGTTACAGCTTGTCCGACAGGTATTGCTCATACGTTTATGGCTGAGGATGCTTTGAAGAAAAAAGCACAGGAAATGGGTATCAACATCCGTGTTGAGACCAATGGTTCCGAAGGTGCACAGAATGTGCTTACTGCCGATGAGATTGCTCGTGCCAAAGGTGTTATCATCGCTGCTGATAAAAACGTAGATATGGCTCGTTTTGACGGTAAACCTGTGTTGCAAAGACCGGTAAGTGACGGTATTCGTAAATCAGAAGAGTTGATCCGCAAGGCAGTCAATGGTGATGCGCCAATCTATCGCAGCCAAGGTGGAAACGCGAAGGATGAAGGTGCAGGCGATAGCAAGATAAGCGTGGGAAGCAAAATTTACAAAGATTTGATGAACGGGATTTCACACATGCTGCCATTTGTTGTCGGCGGTGGTATCCTGCTCGCCATCTCCTTCTTGTTTGAACAACTTGCAAGTCCTGAAAATCCGATTGTACAATTGTTGCAAACCATTGGTGGAGGAACAGGCGCGTTTCATTTCCTGATTCCTATACTTGCCGGATTTATTGCGATGAGTATCGGTGATCGTCCGGCCCTGATGCCTGGTATGGTTGGTGGTTTGATGGCTGTAAACTCCAATGCAGGTTTCCTTGGTGGTTTAGCCGCCGGTTTCCTTGCGGGTTATGTTGTTATTGGATTGCGTAAAGCGCTGAAAGGTCTGCCAAAAGCGATTGATGGTTTGAAACCGATCCTGCTCTATCCGGTACTTGGTTTGCTGATTGTAGGTACAATTAGTTTCTATGTTTTTGATCCGATTTTCGGTTCCCTGAACACATGGCTTGTAACTGCACTTGGTAATCTGGGTACAGGTAATAAAGTATTGCTTGGTTTGCTGCTGGGTGGCATGATGGCGATTGATATGGGCGGTCCATTTAACAAAGCGGCTTATACTTTTGCGATTGGTGTATTTACATCCAGCGGAAACACAGACGGTGCATGGATGGCAGCGGTTATGGCAGGCGGTATGGCTCCTCCACTGGCGATTGCACTTGCAACAACGTTCTTCAAATCCAAATTTACGGAGCAAGAGCGTAAATCAGGTCTAACAAACTATGTACTTGGCCTTTCGTTTATTACAGAAGGTGCAATTCCATTTGCAGCGGCTGACCCGCTTCGTGTACTGACCTCCTGTATTATCGGTTCTGCGGTTGCGGGTGGACTTACTCAGCTGTGGAGCATTAATGTTCCCGCTCCGCACGGTGGTGTCTTTGTAGCACTTCTCGCTAACCACACGCTGCTGTTCCTGCTCGCAGTTGTTATTGGCTCTGTGATTTCAGGTCTCATTCTGGGATTGTGGAAGAAGTCACCTACACTTGTTAAATAATATAATAATTTAATGTTAGTTCGAGTGATCGTGCTACATCAACGTGTTACGATGGTCGACTCAAAGCATCTCTCCAATGAATAAATTCATGGAGGGATGCTTTTTTATGTTCGTTGTTTCATTTGTATAGAGGAGTATGTTTGTTTATATTCAGGCATTTAAGCGGTAAGAGTGAATAGAGTCTGTGAGTCACTGTGCGATTAAATGGAAATATCAATAAAGGCAGACGCACCTTTTCGAAGGTAAGCCTGCCTTATTTTCATAATATGAATGTCGTATTCCTATTGTAAAATGAGTTGTTGGGGTGGAAAAGACACAGGTCTAGGCTAGTTTATACGACAGGCCACTTCACTTTACGCAATGCATCCAGCAACTCTGGAGGTGCATTCAGATTGTCTCGTACCAGATCACGCGGTGTTAAAGCCATCCACTGATTGAGAGAGACATCTTCGAAGCGATCACTTCGGAAGATTTCCAAAAACCATAACGTGTCTTTACCGGTATTTTGTATATAGTGCCCCATGGCTACGGGAACATACCCTACATCTCCTGCCCGGTAATCAAAGGTGCGTGCGTTACCATTGCCACCAAAAACAGTCATCCTGCCTTCCCCCGTCAAATAGTATTGCCATTCGTCTGCATTCGGGTGCCAGTGCAGTTCTCGCATCGCTCCGGGTTTGATCTCCACGAGGGCTGCAGCGACAGTGGTGGAGATGGGGAAGTTGGTGGAATCTACGATGCGTACACTGCCTCCAGGTGTGATCAAAGGCTCTTGTGCAAGCAAACGATAGGTAAACGGGAGAGGAACCGTCCCGTAGGGGGACTGAACCTCCTGACTTGCAAGTGAACCAGGTACGCTGTCCTGAAAAATATAAACCTGCTCCTTGGGCATCGACTGAAAGGCCGATTCAGGAACGCCAAAATTCAGCGACAATACCTCTGGCGGCGTGTGGGCGAACCAGTCAGAAATCGATAGGGTGTTCAGGTCAGAGAAGGTACCGTCATCAAATACTAATAAAAATTCGCACCCGTTCTCCAGACCTTGGATCGAATGAGGAAGCCCTTTAGGGAAAAACCAAAGATCACCCGCTCCAACATCCGCGATGAAATTTCGCCCGTTCTGATCAACAGAGGTGATCCGGGCCGTTCCCCAGATCATATAGGCCCATTCGGATTGCTGATGCCAATGTAGTTCACGGACACCGCCTGGAGTCAGGCTCATATTCACTCCCGCAAGCGTAGTGGCGACAGGCAGATCACGTACCGTAATCTCGCGTGACCACCCACCGTGGTTAAGTTGCATATGTGTGTCCGAGAAGGACATTCTGAGGTTAGGTAACAAGCCGTTATCCGTCTGAGGCGGAACGAGCATATCGGGATTTTGTCTGTCTCTCAGTACATCCCGTGGTCCATAATCAGGTCCACCTGCACCATCACTGCGAATGGGCTGTGGGATGATGAATGGTTGAGCACTGGGTTGTTTTTCTTTACTCATTAAGATGTCTCCTTCCAATCTCCCGCGTTACAAGTCATACGGCTTTTTCACTATGCTTACACCTATGAAAGCAGGCTTGGAAAATATGAAGGACAAGATAAAAAAGAATCAATAAAAAAAGATCAAAAAACAAAAAGACTCGACCGCATTCGGTCAAGCCTGGAATTAGACCTCTTAAGGACAGATATCGAGATCGGTGCATTTCAAGGATGATATCAGGTACTCAGATAATTATGCTCGTAGATTTCATGTACTCGTTGAAGTACAGCAGCGCCTTGCTCCTTAAAACGAAGGCGAGTTGCCTTATTGTTAACAAGAAACGTACCGGCTTCATGACGCCCTGTCCCGATGGCTGCGTCATGAAGCAGGGATGCGCCACGACTCGGATGAGCAAAAAAAAGTTTCATCACGGGTCTGATATAGAAGGGCAAACCGGATGCTTTATCCCTTTTCAGCGTATTGTTACCGCCCGGATCTACACTAAGAAGCCGAATACCATCTGCTATGGCAGCGGGAGCAGTCTCTTGAGTCCACAATGAGAGGGCGAGCTTGGATGCTGCGTACGGGCCGAACAGCTTCTTAAACGAGCCAGGCCGTTCCAGTATGTTGAGATCAAACGTTCTCATCATGCCAAAAGCAGTTGTGGAGGTGTTCACCACCGTTTTTAACCGCCCGTGGCGAATCAGATCATAAAGCTCCCGGTAAATGATATAAGGAACCACAGTTTGAAGCTCAAAGTGCAACTCATGTCCCTGATCCGAATATTGAAGGGTGGATGCGCTGCCTCCCGCATTGTTGAACAGGACGTCGATTGCATTCGTCTGTAAACGAACCTGCTCAAGCGCAGAACGAAGGCTGGCATAATTCGTCAGATTAGCTTGAACAGATATTAACTGACCCGAGCGTAACGCAGCCTGGATTTTGGCATCATCTACAGGAAAGGGCGAGCGATTAAGGCCGATGATCTGCCATCGTTCCGTTAGAAGTTTTCGTGTAAGCTCCAGACCAATTCCTGAGGTAGAGCCTGTAATTAAGGCTGTGCGAAGCGAGTTAGTGTGATTCATCATCATAACCTCCAAATGGTTTCATGTATTGTCAGAATCAATCGGTATGCCTGAATAGATCAGTTGATTTTGCCGATTAATCTGCAGGAGAGGTCATTCTACAATTTGGAGCTGGCTCCAAGTCAAGGGGGAGATTTTTGGCTTGACTTGGAGCCAGCTCCAAGTTATATGATAGAGAGAGCTATGTATACGGGAGGGATAAGGATGAGTGTTCAAACCATGTTCTCCATTCACGAGACATCAGAACGGTCGGGATTATCCAAAGATACCATTCGTTATTATGAGAAGATTGGTTTGCTTCCCCGCGCGGAGCGTAAAGCCAGTAGCCATCGGGTCTATTCCGAGCAGGATATTCAGACGATGAGTCTGATCACATGTATGAAGAAAACAGGTATGTCTCTGGAGGAAATGAAGCCATTTCTGAGGATGTCACTGGAATCGGACTTGAACGATTTCCCGGAGGAACGGGAGATGCTGATTAATTATCAGAAAAAGGTAGAGGAGCAGATTGCCTCCATGCAACAGGTCGTGCATTTTATTCAGGAGAAGCTTGAAAAGCGCAGCATGTTTCCGGAAGATTTTCCGATCACAGGAGAGCGTTTGCTGACGGGACTAACCAAAAAGAACACATTTTCATGAGGGAATGTGACCTGTGAGGTTTACCATGGATGAGAAAAAGGGGATACGTCATGACATTACAACAGCTTAAATACGTTATAGAGGTTGCCACGCACGGTTCGATGAACGAAGCTGCCAAACGGCTATTTATCTCTCAGCCCAGCTTGTCCAACGCGATTCGTGATCTGGAGAAGATGCTTCGCATTACCATTTTTGAACGTACAAATAAAGGTATTACCCTCTCCAAAGAAGGCGTGGAGTTCCTAAGTTATGCACGTCAAGTCGTGGAGCAGGCTGAACTGTTGGAGAATCGCTATCTGAATGCCAAGCCGTCTCCTCAGCATTTTTCTGTGTCCACTCAGCACTACGCATTTGCAGTAAATGCATTCGTACAGCTTGTTCAGCAGCATGGTCAGGATGAATATGAACTGGCCCTGCGTGAGACCAAAACGTATGAGATCATTCAGGATGTGAAAAGTCTTCGCAGTGAGATTGGCATTCTCTATCTGAATGAGTTCAACGCCAAAGTCATCAACAAATTGTTGAAGGATGCGGGTCTTGTGTTTACAAGCCTGTTTACAGCGAAACCCCATATCTTCATCAGTGTAAACAACCCGCTCGCCAAGCAGGAGTCTGTGGCCATTGAGCAGCTTCAAGATTATCCATACTTGTCCTTTGACCAAGGAGAGTATAATTCGTTTCATTTTTCCGAAGAGATTCTAAGTACACTATCACATCCCAAAAGCATTCAGGTGAACGACCGGGCAACGTTATTTAATCTGCTCATTGGTCTAAACGGGTATACCATCTCGACAGGGGTGCTTAGCGCCGATCTGAACGGCAACGAGATCATACCGGTTCCGCTCGAATGTGAGGAATCGATTAATGTAGGGTGGATTAGTCATAAAAGTACGTCACTTTCCAATCTCGGCGTTGCTTATGTACAGGCATTACACGAGGCCATTGGCCTGTAACACGATTTTACAGGTTCAATGTACTTACCCGAAGGGAGCAGGAAGTTGAGAGTATTATACCGGAATAAAAGTGAACAGCATGAGTTGACTGTATATGAGACCAAGAGGCTTTATGGGGAGAAGGGGCACTTCCGTGTATTACAGTTCTCGAATGATGCGGTTCAAGGTGCAATGGATCTGGAAGAGCCTTCGAGAATTGTACTGGAGTACCCGCGGGCTATGTTACATCTGATGGAACAAAATGATCCGCATTTCAATCGTGTATTCGTGGTGGGGCAGGGCATTGGTACAATTCCTTCTTATCTGTCAGATCGACAAGTCAAGGTGGCAGAACTGGATGCGGAGGTTGTGGAAATAAGCCAGCACTTTTTCGGATATAAAGGGTCGCCAGTACTGATTGGTGATGGGCGGGAACTGTTGGAACGGGAACAGGCTGGAACGTATGATTATATTGTTATTGATGCATTTACAGCTGCAGGCACCCCAGAGCAGTTCACAAACCGTTCTTTTTTCAGCATGGTAAAAGATAAGCTTGATGCAGAAGGTGCTGTCCTGCTTAATGTGTTTGGACGTTCAGGGAACGACCAACTTGTGAATGCGCTCTATACAACCTTAGGAACGGAATTTCCTTACACACGTGCCTTTGCACTCCCGGCGGAGCCGAATGTCATCCAGAATCGTATATTGATGGGCAGTCATCGCCCGATTGATGTTCAGATGCGGTATATGGCGGGTTTTGTAGAGCAAAACCTGAAAGCGGGTTATATCATTGAAGGGTAAATAGATGAAAAGGGGTGCGCTCATTTCCCGGATGCATTATTTTGTCATAAATTCGTCAATCCTATAAATTAATGTTAAGGTATGTCATTTCTTCATTGTTTCTTAACAACTTTATTATATGATGGTATAGGTATGCTTTTTTATGAAAATCCGGGGGAAGCAAAATGATTGCAAATAAAAAAAGTTCCAGATTACGCAGAAAAGTAAAGAAGTTCAAACAAGTCAGTCTTGCCGCATTGTTTGGTGGTTTCGTTATAATTTCCGTATTGATGACGCTAACGATCATGGTAATTACCTCTTATACCACACAGAAACAATCTCTTATCAACAATACTCTTTCGGTTAACTATGCGAGTGCTGTACAGATGAGTCAAACGTTAAACTCCTTATTTGAATCCATGAAAAAAAGCTTAAAGTATGGAGCTGCACATTTCAAAGACGTCGATTTTAATGATAAGGAGAAACTGAACACTGCGCTGGATCTCATCCATAATAGCAGTGATTATTTTAACGCTGTAGTTTTGACGGACAAGATGGGGCTTGTACTGTCGAGGTCACCGTATTCTCAGGCCAGCATTGGTAGACATGTGAGCTCCGAGGCGGCCAAAGCGGCGATCAAATCAAGAGCCTCATACATATCGGATGCTTACGTGACACCGCGAACGAATCGTAGAATTGTTTTTCTCAGTGAACCGATTGTTGATCCAGTTAGGAAATTCAAAGGCATGATTAGTGGAAGTATCTATTTGCAAGAAAATAATATACTCGATTTGTCGTTTGGAAGTCAACTGAAGACGAGCAACGGAACGTACTTTTTTATAGTTGACCATAAGGGAACGTTGCTTTTTCATCCTAACGTCAGCCGAATTGGCAGAGATATTAGGGAGAACACAGTGGTGCAGAAACTGATAAAAAATCAGACAGGACAAGAGCAATATACGAATCTGGATGGGATTAATACGCTTGCAGGATATTACAAAGTTCCAGCAACCAACTGGGGAGTGGTTGTCGTATCCCCAACCCAAATTGTATATGATCAGTTAAACCGTCAGATCGGATTGCTGCTGCTTTACATCGCTGTGCCGTTTATATTGTTGACTCTAATTGTGTTAAGAGTTGCCCGGAAGCTGGTACATCCGTTTGTATTCTTGGCTGATCTTGTGCAACAAGTGGACAAAGGGCGGGTGGAGTTACCTGTCGTGAAGCCGCATTGGAACAGGGAAGCCGATCTGCTTACTCGAGCGGTTCTTGGGGCCATGACAAGTTTCAGAAACAAGACAGATCAGTTGGTGTATGATGCGAGAACAGACGTATTAACAGGCTTGAATAATCGCAGAACCTTTGAGGAAGTGATTCAGGCGTGGACTCATGATGAGAATCCATTTGCGATCATTGTTCTCGATATAGACCGCTTTAAGTTAATTAATGACACCTACGGTCATTCGACTGGAGATGAGGTTCTAAAACAGATCGCGAAGCTGATTCAGATATCTGTAAGGCCTGAGGATGTTTGTTTTCGGTTTGGCGGTGAAGAGTTTGTTGTATTGTTAAGGGATTACGATTCGAAGAAGGCGTATGAGATAGCCGAACGCATTAGGATCTCAGTTGAAGAAAGTGTATTGGCTGTTGATCGTACCGTTACGATATCTGCAGGCATTGCGGAGTTTCCAATGCACGCTAGGTCCGAGTCTGAATTGTTTCATCTCGCGGACAATGCGCTCTATCTGGCCAAAGAAGAGGGACGCAATCGAACTGTTGTCATTCAGACGGTGGAAAAAGCAGAAGAGTAGCACAGAAAAACAGGTGAACAGAAGAACACGAACAGGCCCTTATGAACAGGGTCTGTTCGTGTTTCTATATGAGAGATGACAGTATTCGGTCACATAAAGCCATCGTGCGAACATTATCGCGGGCGTTTGAGAGTGGAACGRCTCCCGTCTGACAACAGGATATAAAGTGTCTCATCTCACCCACAAAGCCACGCAAATAAAGATCCCTGTATGCACCGGACATTGGAGTTCCGGAAGGTGTATATACCGCATCGTGTTCCTCAAGAGACTTCCATGGAAGTTGATCTCCTTGGCGGGACTCATGAATCGTAAGTTTAATAACTTCATCCGCTAGTGCAAATCCGTGTTCAAAGGTAACCAACACACTTTCGCTCTCTCGTGACCATGCACTCATACCTGTAAAATAAGCACTGCCCGTCACACCATGATCAAAAATGAGGGAGATGCTCTGGTTGGTATACTTTCCATCTCGTACGGTGGTTCCGGTTACTTGCGTGGCTTCGCCAAACAAATAACGCATGAGATCCACCATATGTATGGCAGCCAGCTTCATGAACTGTTCCTCATTTTCGCAGAAAGGCGTGCTGTCTACGGCAAATTTGATCTGGAACGAGCGCACTTTGCCGAGCGTTCTCTCATCAATGAGTGCTTTGAGTTTCTGATAGATCGGAGCATAACGTTTCATAAAACCGACCATGACCACAACACCAGCTTGATCTGCGGCTTCGGCTACCTCTGCGGCTTCTTCTGCATTCCAGCCGAGTGGTTTGTCCACGTAGACGTTGTGACCGGCCTCAATGCAATCCAAAACAAGTTTGGTTTGATCTACAGGCTGGGCAACCACTACCACTCCGTCACAGGTTTCCTGCTCCAGCATCTGGCGGGCATGGTCATAACCTAGACCTGAACTGCCAAAGCGAAGCAGAGCCGCCTGAGAACGTTCCAGATTCCGTGTGGCTACAGCCTGAATGGTTGCACCTGCTTCGATCGCTGCAGGGTAAATATTCGTGGAGGCATGGAACCCAGCTCCAATAAAGCATAGTTTTGAATTCTGCAAATGAATTTCCCCTTCATATTTCTATTTATCGTTATTCGTTATCATTGTGAGCATTTTTACTAATTAACATAGATGGTTTAGGTCTGTGAAAAAAGGACAAATGTCCGTTTAAGACAGACTGAAAAAAGTTGTTGCTTTATAAAATTGGAGCATGTATACTCTGAATTACGGTAAAACATGGAATTGTTTCACTGGATATACTTTTCATTAATGATGAGAAGATACATATTATGCGGTCGTGGCGGAATTGGCAGACGCGCACGGTTCAGGTCCGTGTGGGCTAACCCCCCGTGGAGGTTCGAGTCCTCTCGACCGCATCTAATGAAAAAAAGGCTTGTACGTTGTCCGATATGGCAATGTACAAGCCTTTTTTCATTCTCTTTTGTTTTTGAGGGGGCAGGGAAGAATAGTCAGGTTCATTTACCTGCGGTATAGAGGCATGAGCTATAAAACAAGTAACGCTCCTAAACACGACTGTGCCATAGGGGGATGGTCAGCAAACCGGATATTGTGCCAATTAGACCACATATGGCAACGCAAAACATCAACTGAACGGGTTCAAAACGGAACAGAAAAGCGATGCCGCTGCCAAAGGTTGTTCCTGCGAGAAAGCCGAGAGCGATCCCCAGATGTTTGGATGACTTCATTTCGTTCACCTTCTTTATATAGTGAGGAGTATGAAACAGTTCCATTTTTTTTATGGTAGATTGGTGTATGTATTATTGATAAATACAATTAGCCGTAAGCCGACCTACACAGTTTCATTTTGTAGCATTTGCAGGTAAATTATGCATCATTACGGCGTATTTAACTAAAAGAGGCTCTGGCCCCCAAACGGGAGCTCAGAGCCTTCTGGCTGTTCGCTGTTCTAGTGATTACGACGATCTTTAAGAATGACATCTGCGAACAGAATAGTCTTCGGGATGCGGAAAAATTGTTCCGCTTGTTCCTGAAACGCGGCAGAAGGCAGCGTTCCCTGATGCAGCCATTTGCGGAAAGTGCCGGGGTGAACCCCGATCCAGTGGCTGACATCTGTCACCGACAAATCATGGACCATACACAAGCCGGTCAAAATACGGTTACTCACCGGAGAGCGGGTTACCGTCCGCTTCATGAAGCGGGAAGGCTCAGGTTGACAGATTACAGGACTGTTACGCACGACCTCTTCATTAAAAAGAATATGACGCGGGTAGCCAAGCAACTGACAAGTCTTGTCCAGATTGGTACTGCCGGGTATTCGCCCCTCATACACCCACGCGCTTACACTACGTGAGGATATCGAAAGGTCTTCAGCGAGCTGAGACAATTTAATATCGTTGGCCATCAGCACGGCAAGAAGAACGCGGTTGCGGATTTGACAGCGTGTCGGTTTACGGAACCGTTTAACACGGACACCTTTTCCCAAATATTTACGGTTGATCAGAGACCACGCCTGGATGGAATGTTGTTCTGGTTGATTAGGCATATTTCCTCCGATTYTTTTAACCAAATACTACAATAAATAAAGGGGTACTTTCAAGTGCCGCATTTACTGGTTTGAAAACCGCTTGTGCGTCATTCTACACGAAAGAGGGAGTTACGAACTAGACCTGTCGAGGTTCACATCCTAGTATATTCCTAGATTACAATGATTCACTAAAAAAGATGGAATGAATTGTACATGATTACAAATTAATTAGTTCTAATTACTCATAACTAGGTCTTTAGAACTTTTGTGTGATTTTTGYTGATTTCATGCAGTTTCTTTCCCTGAATTCCCAATATATTTGTGAACTTGCCCTTCGTGTTCAAACGTATAAGTGCACAAATCTGAAATATTAAATCCGCAAGTTCAGCAAGGCAAATGTAAGATCACAATCTCTCATTCTCACATATATTGTAGAGTACTCCAATCAAGAAATTACAGGGAGAGGTGAGGAACGTGAGCCCAGCGGTGAGTTCGGTTACTGCTATTTCGGGAGCGGTTGTGACGTTCGCTTTTGGCGGGTGGGATCAGCTGCTTAGTCTGCTTGCGATCGCTATGGCTATTGATTATGTTACAGGTCTGGCGGCGGCTGTGAGAACGGGAACGGGATTGAACAGTAACATCGGCTTCTGGGGACTTGCGCGTAAAGGGCTAATGCTGACCGTTGTTCTGCTTGCTCACCGCATTGATCTGATTATGGGAACCGATATTATCAAGGGAGGGGCTATTTATTTTTACTTGGTGAATGAATTGATCTCCATAACGGAGAATTATGCCAAAATAGGACTGCCGTTACCGGGCAAGCTCAGACAGGCTATCGCGGTGCTCAAGAAACAGGATGAGCAGAGCAGTTTGCCTGACCGGGAATGGAACATGCCCCAGCAGACTTCCGCTAGCCCGGTCCCAGTGAAAGGGGATGTTCCAACAATAGAAGATGTTCAAACTGTTCAGGGTGAGGAGAAGAAGCCTGAGAATGAGGGAGTGTCTTCTGATAAGTCTAAACCAACCACGGATTAGCTTAAGATTTATTATTACTGTTCCGCAAACGCATACAAAGCATCCTTTCGTAATAGACGGTGATATGATATATTTTGGATACACGAAACATAGCTAATAGTTCAATTCATTAATTCAAACGAGGTGTTTACCCAGATGATTAAGCATATTGTTCTGTTCAAAATGAAAGATCGTTCCGCAGAAAGTATTGAGGCTGCTGCCCAGGTTCTGCGTAATCTCGAAGGTAAAATTGATGTTCTCATGTCGCTTGAGGTAGGTATCGATGTTCTGCGTTCAGACAGATCGTTTGACATTTCACTGACGGCGGAATTTGCTTCGCTTGAAGATCTTCAAGCGTATCAGGTTCACCCGCTACATCAGGATGTTATCAAGTATATGAATGAAGTCAGAGAACAATCCATTGCTGTTGACTATGTGATCTAAGGTTTTAGACATCTATTCTGGATTTGAAGGGGAATCTTCATGAGCGATTTAAGAGACGTTATGGAATTTCTATATATTTTTGTTGTGTTTCTGATCGCTTGCCCTGTCATGCTCTTTTGGCTTAAGCGCAGAGGGAAACGAAATCGATAACTCACTGAACGGGAAGTGAATGAATGTATTATGTGAACAGGGAGCAGATCGCTCGCCGGCTTGACGCGATACCGGAAGTTGCTGAAGGGCTTCGGCAGGTTGTACAGGCCTGGGATGGTGGTCTGGTATTGGGGATGGTGCAAGAACGATGTTTGCATCTTGCGGTTGAGATTGTGACTGATGTGGGCAGTTATCTCATTGATGGTTTCATTATGAGAGATGCAAGCAGTTACGATGATATTATTCAGATTAATTATGAAGAGAACGTATTTGATGAATCAACGTACGGGTTTTTGCGTCAACTCGTTACGTTGCGTAAACCGCTTGTGCAAGATTATTACAATTGGCAGCGAACCGTGTTGAATCCACTTAGTGCAGCCTTGCCGGATGTGCTTGAACAGTTTTCCGGCCAGGTAAGCACTTATGTGGAAAAAGAACTTGGCCCTTTCCAAGGAAATGAAGGTCAAGTGAAAGAGTAAGGAATGAGGGAAGTTGTATGGAGATAGATCCGAAAGGGACAGATCAAGGGAAACGCGAGAGCGATGAGATGTCTTCAGGTTTTCACCCCGTTTATATGGTGGAGTTCCTGTTTAATGACAAGCCGGATGTGAATCGGCCTGTGTTACAGGAGGCGCTCATCCATCGGACGGGACAAGGGAGACTTGATGTAAAGCAGGAGGAGAACGAAAAGGGAACGCAGGAGATGATGGTGTTCTACCATATGGAACATAAGGTTTCCTTCCAGGAAGGTAGCATCCCCGCTCAGAGTTGTTTCCTACCCGTACATGAAATTGTGGACCGTACACGTTTTGCAGGGGCTTTGCAGCAAGCTTGGCACTGGCCTGAAGCAGGACAAGCTATAGCTTCTGCCCGTTATTCCATTCGGATTCATGATATGTTTACTGCTGCAATGCCTCGTAAACAGCGTCTGGACTTATTCCAGAAAACGGTGCTGGCGGTGTTAGACACACTCGATTGTGATGCGCTTTACTGGTACGGCAGTGATAAACTGGTTGAACCTGAAGCTTATATACAATCTCAGGAACGTGAGGAGCATCTTTACGCGGCAATGAATGTGCGGATGTATCAAGCGGGAGGTACGGAGCAACAGCGTGAACTGGTTATGGATACCGTAGGTTTATCTGCGCTTGGTGTGCCTGATGTGCAATGTCACTTTACTGGACTTGACCCCGATACGGTGGCTCAGACGCTGCTCGGTGCTGCGTATTACATATTTGATCAGGGAGATGTGCTGCAGGATGGTCAGACCTTAGGCTCATCCGGTGGACAGCGCTGGCGTTGTGAGCATCAGTTTGCTTTAATCGCACCAGGACGATATGTCGTAGATCTGAATCCGGGAGAAGAGCACGCTGTGCCCATACCGCAGACGGTTCGGTAAAAGAGGATCACGATGGGCATCTTATACCAGAGCGATGTTTCCCCGTTTTTTTTCAATCTGGAGTGTCAGGTCAAGCCCATCATGCTTATAATACATCAACAGAGTAGGCGTTGGCCCAGATGAGCAGGCTCTATCGCTGATTCATAAACCGATGTCTAATCCAATGAAAGGGAGAGATGGATCATGAAAGATTCGAACAAAAGCTTGTTGTGGGGTGCTTTAATCGGCTCAGTTGTTGGTTCGGTTACGGCATTGTTGCTTGCGCCAAAATCAGGACGTGAATTGCGTCAAGATATCTCGGAAGGTGCTCGTCAAGTTACAGACAAAGGTCAGGAATTAGCTGTGAAAGTAGGAGAGCAAAGCTCACAGATCGTATCCAAAGTGAAGGAAACGGCGGATGTAGTTATGAAAGATATTCAGTCCTGGCGTTGTTCTTMGGACGGTAAAGAGATTCGGATTTCTGCTGCGATTGCGGATGAAGTTAAAGCTGAAGAGGCACAGGGTCAGGTCCAGTCTGAGATCAAGATTCAAGATCAAACGCAGGATTCCGCACAAAATCAAGGCCTGAAATTGGTTCCTACAGAGCAAAGCACGGAAAACATTGCAAAGCTTTCTGCCGATGAGTCCAAAGACGAAAACTAAGCAGTTGTGGTGCCAGCAGGCTTTCCCCAATCCGGTGGAAAGCCTGCTTTGTTGTGTGTCTATGCCTTATATGAGAACAGAATTCATGGTTATAAATTTGAATACAATGATGAAATCGGGTAAGATGTAGGTACCTTTTTGCCGGAAATTTCATAGGGTAGGTAGAAAGCTTTTTGATATGAAGTATCAGAATGAATTTAATGAAGAAGGAAGCGGTGTGTTCGTGCAGCAAGCTATTGCTATATTAGACTCCGGTGTAGGGGGATTGACCGTTGCGAAGGAAGTGATGCGTCAGCTCCCGCGGGAAAAGATCATTTATTTTGGGGACACTGCCCGGACACCGTACGGACCCCGTTCGTCCGAACAAGTGAAACAATTTACGGAACAAATCGTTGATTTTTTGATCCAGTTTAATCCGAAAGTGATCGTTATCGCCTGTAACACGGCGACAGCAGCCGCGCTGGAATATATACGGGCCAAGGTGAATGTTCCTGTTATTGGGGTTATCCATCCTGGAGCACGAGCAGCCATCATGGCGACACGCACGGGGCGAATCGGTGTGATCGGGACTGTGGGGACGATTGGAAGTGGGGCTTATACGTCGGCGCTCAAGCAGTTGTCGCCATATGTGGATGTAGTCAGCCAAGCTTGTCCTGCTCTGGTACCACTGGTGGAAAAGGGCGAGTTCCGTTCCGAACATACAACACATACGGTGGATCAAGCTCTCGGGGGCATTAAAGGACAGCCCATAGACTGCCTGATACTCGGCTGTACTCATTATCCGTTTCTGATGGATACCATTCAGGACGTCATGGGGCAGGAAGTCAAGTTGATCAGTTCAGCGGATGAAACGGCGAGGGAAATCAGTACCATCTTATATGATAAACGCAAGCTGGCAAGCGGAGATGAAACACCTGTGCATCAGTTTTTCTGTACGGGTGATCCGCGGATGTTCCAGAATATTACCAAGCAGTGGCTGGGAGAGCAAATCTCGAAGACACCGGTCGTTTGGCAAGTGACACAGCTGTCGTAAGAGTGGTCGTTGTAGCCTTGGGAATGCTTTTGTAATCATCGTATTTAGGAATGATAAAAAGAGAGTAAGCCGCATTCATATGTGATAATATGCTTTGATGCCCGAACCTTTACAGGTTCGGGTTTTTATATTTTCCTGCGAAAAGTGCAACTGTGTTTTGCCTGGAGGCTTAATCATCTAAACTAAGAAGTCTGCGAACGATGTCACATGACGGACAACCGGGCTCGCATACGATAAGACAGACGCATCTAGGCGAGAACCAAGCTGGGTGAATCAGATCCTGTAGAAGGGAGAACAACATGGAACTACAATGGATTATCGTGAAAACAGGAGATACGCTGCCGAGAATTGCTTCGGCATTTCGAATGACTCAGGCGTTGTTGTGTGCGCTAAATCCCGAAGCTGCAGCGCAGCCATATTTGCATTCGGGTCAGATGCTGCGTGTGTTGCCTGGGACTGGACGCAGATATGCGGTGCCGCCGGGGGAAACGGTGCCGGAAACGGCAGAGCGTTTTGGATTATCAGAAGAACAGCTTCGTGAGAGGAATCCCGAACTCGCCAAGGTGAAGGATTGGGGCGGCTGCTGTATAAATATTCCTCAGGTCGGTGGGAAAACCATCGTGAACATTGAGGGTGAATATGGATATCGTGAATTGATCAGAGATATACAGCGAATGGAAGCGCGTTATTCCTGCGTGGAGTCGGGAGAGATCGGTACAAGTGTGATGGGAAAAAAACTGCCCTATGTACGAATCGGTCAAGGCCCCCGTCATATCCATGTTAATGCATCGGTTCACGCTAATGAATGGTTAACCACACCAGTTCTAATGAGGTTTATCGAAGAATATGCTGAGGCGTATTCCTCGGGCTCGCTTTGGCACTCCTATGATCCACAGCGCTGGATGCAAGAAACAACCTTATGGGCAGTGCCTATGGTGAACCCGGACGGAGTAGAGCTAGTTCAGGAAGGTGTAGTGAATCATCATGCGTATGCTTCTGAATTACTTGCGTGGAATGGCGGACGTCCACACTTTACACATTGGAAGGCTAACATTAGAGGTGTGGATCTCAACGATCAGTTTCCGGCGCACTGGGACGAAGAGGTTGCGCGCAGGGGCATTCTTTCGCCTGGACCGCGGGATTATGCGGGAAAGGCTCCGCTGACGGAACCTGAGGCTCAGGCACTTGCACAGTGGACGCAGGAACATACTTTTACCGCGGTTGTATCCCTACACAGCCAAGGTCAAGAAATCTATTGGAATTACCGGGATTTGGAACCCAGAGAAAGTGCACCACTGTCGCGCAAGCTTGCCAAAGCATCCGGGTATAAAGCGGTAAAGCTTGGTGGAAGTGATGCTGGCTATAAGGACTGGTTTATTCAAACGTTTGGCAGGCCTGGCTTCACTGTAGAGGTGGGCTTGGGAGTGAATCCACTTCCTGTGGAACAATTCGATGACATTTGCGTGGAAGTGGGCATGCTATTGGCAGAATTGTTATCCCATGGAGAGCGTGAGGCGGGTCCCGCGGGTCAACAGGCATGAAACGAAACCATTGTTCAGACGGTTAACTGGAACGGGCGCTGAAGCTGCGCTCGTTTTTTATCTTTTTAAATCGAAGTCTAGTCCTGATCCTGATGAATTGGTTTCTCAGCCGAGCTGAACGTAAATGTCCTGTGCTGGTGGGAAAGGCAACATCCTGAGGTCGTGTCGAAAATATGACTTCATGGCGTTTTCGCATCAATGTTATTGCGATTAGCTGTAACTTTCTTTACAATAGATGCTGGAGTTTAAAATGAATGCTGAACTTGTTGAACCAACCAGCAATGATAATATAGGAGATGAATCGAATGAACTGCAAAATCACTCGTAACGCAGCAAAAGTGTTGAAGCTTGAATTGGACAAGCCGGAGAACGAAGGTAAACTATTGCGTGTTGTGATTACACATGCACACGGAGATCACGCGCATTACGGTCTTGATCTGGATACGCCAGGAGATAATGACACTGTAGTATCTACAGACAAGGGCATTGACGTTATTTTGGAAAATGGACAACCCATGCTCGATGGCGTAAAAATTGATTACCTCTACTTGCCGCAAGAAGGGTTTGTCATTACAAATCCGTCCAAAGGCAACCACGGCGACCACTAAGGGAGCGAAGAAGGGGAACTCATGGCTAACGATATCCGTGTATGCGAAAAATGTAATCATATCCGATTGAAGTCGATTGTGCCCAAGCTGGAGAAGATGGCGCCAGGCACAGAGATTAAAATCGGTTGTAAATCTTATTGCGGCCCATGTGCGAAGCGTGCTTTTGTTTTCATCAATGGCCGATACATCAGTGCTCCAACAGAAGAGGAAGTGCTTACGAAGGTTTCCAAGTTCATCAAGTAACCGAGTAGCAAGAAGTTTTGCCAACTGCAATGAACTGGCAAAATACGATGTGATATACCTCAAAGGAGGGGCAGAAGCCTCTCCTTTTTGCGTTGTGTTTTTTTTAGCCTAAGTTTTGACGACGATCCTCATCCGAATGGAACAAAAATATTTGGAAGGTATCCTCCCGAATTTCAATGGCGATCCGAACCTCTTCTTTATATAGAACATGAATATGGCCCATCCGTTCCTCCTTCAGTTCCGTCCAACCAGCTTCATGTAACTTTTGAAAATAATCTTCAGGTGGGTATAGTCCTTGTTCACCACCGATGTGTTTTAGTTCATAGGTTTCACTTAGGGTTAGTGTGGGGTGATCGGAATATCCTTGGGACTCAATGAGTTTAGCATTGGCAGGAACGGGGATATCCCTATGCAGCGCTGAAGAGACGTATCCTTTGATCTCATACGTGGAGTTTGTTAAGCGCTGAGTCCAAAAAATAAAAAATAAGAGTAAGAGAACGGATAGCAATGAAACGGTTAGGAGACCTAAACGAATCCTCTTTGTGCTCAAGTCACATTCCTCCTGTTGTTTTTGATTTTAAAGTCTTTTGTTTTTTAACGTATCTTGCAAGCAAAAAGTTTGAACAAATTTTCAAAAAAAGAATAAGTCTTCTCTATGCAATCCATGCTAATGGGGTGACAGGAATATGATTCCGAGGAGGCAACAACTCATGTCCAAGCGTTATGATTCCAGTTTGCAAGCGGGTACTACCGTATCTCAGGCGCAAAATGCAGTGAACAAGCTTCATTATGCTGTTTCCCAGGCGATGTCCCATCCGAATGCACAGACCATTGTGCAGGCAGAGCAGCGGCTGGCTCATACCGAGCAGGCGATGAAGCAAGCAGAATTGTCTCTGGGTGGACAGGGTTTCGAGTTAGCTCAGGAAATGTTCATTGAGGAGAAGGAGAGGTTATACTCGCTCCAGAATCAGCACAGGCAAGGGGAGAAGTAAGCTGTTCCTGTTACACCGTAACCTGCAGGCCGTGGTGGTCTGCAGGTTTTTTGGTTTTTCCAGCGCTTAAAATTCTGTCAGAAGGTTAATAGACCGAGAGCAGGCAAAAATCAATACGGGAGGTACAGGATGACTAAACATATTACAGATTGCACAATTCTGAACAACGGAGTGACAATGCCATGGCTTGGAATCGGGACTTATAAGGCGAAGGGAAAAGAAGTACAACAGGCGGTAGAGACCGCTCTGGAAGTAGGGTATCGCAGCATTGATACCGCGTCCGTTTATGGCAATGAGGAGGAAGTGGGACAAGCCATTGCGAGTAGTGGTGTGGCCCGTAACGAACTTTTCGTAACAACGAAGCTCTGGAATGATGATCAAGGTTATGATTCGACGCTTAGAGCGTTTGAAGCCAGCCAGAAGAAGCTTGGTCTAAATGTCATTGATTTATATTTGATTCACTGGCCAGGCCGGGATCAATATAAAGAGACGTGGAGAGCTTTTGAACGTCTGTATACCGAAGGAAGTGTGCGTGCGATCGGTGTGAGTAACTTTCAGGTGCATCATCTGCGCGATCTTATAGATGAAGGTGGTACAGTGCCTGCGGTGAATCAGGTGGAACTACATCCGGGGCTGATCCAGCAGGAACTTCAGGATTTCTGCGGTGCTCAGGGTATTCAACTTGAGGCATGGAGTCCAATTATGAAGGGTAAGCTGAATCAGGATTCAACTCTCAAGGGACTGGCTCAGAAGTACGGCAAAACGCCGGCTCAAATCATTCTGCGCTGGGATATCCAGAATCAGATTGTGACGATTCCTAAATCGGTAACACCGGAACGAATTCGCGAGAATGCGGATATTTTTGATTTTGAACTGACACCGGATGAACTGAGACAGATTGATGCATTGGATGCAGACAAACGGACAGGACCACATCCGGATCAGCTATTCTGGGATTAGGGATGAAGCTAATTTTCCAGTTAAACAAGTATGGACGATTGGTGAGAGCTCCGGTGACGAATCGATGATGATACGACGTTGGTGAAAGCTCCGATGACGAATCGTTCTTTCGATCGCTGTTGTTTTCGAATTTCCTTGATTGAAGTTTTTAAAGGTTTGAATTTCGAAACCAAAGGCGAACGCTCCGCTTCTACAGAATCGATTTCGTCCCCTCCGCAGCAACGTTGGATATGAGAGTCACTTGGAAAAGGAGCTTCGGAGGGTAAGGGCAGTGACAAAACGGAGGACTTCGCTTCTCCGTTTTGTTCTGATTTTAACTTTTCTGATATGAAGAGAAAGACAACGGGTGATGAATGAATAAGTCTTGGATAAACAAAAATGAGTACGATGAAAAACTTAAGGCCGCTTAAGAGTTTAAAACGTAATTTAAACTTGACTGAAAGACGAATTGAAAAAGGTTAAGAGATAGCAGCAGTAACCAAAAAAAGCAGCACGATCATGAGCGTAGCCATGATCTGCTGCTTTTTTGGTTAGTTAGAAGGTTTGTTTTGCGGAATCTCGCAGCCTTCGTCTGTGCATACACCGTTGCCATCTGCTGCGGAATCATCAGATTCCACAATGGTGAACGGGGAGCGATCATCCCATGCTTTTTGCAGCGCATCCAGGAATACATCGTCCGGTTGTGCACCTGAAACAGCAAATTTACGATCGAGAACGAAGAATGGAACACCTCGGATTCCGAGCTGTGCGCCTTCTGCCTGGTCAGCACGTACGTTATCGGTATATTGATCGCTGGACAGAACGGAAACCGCAGCTTCACGGTCCAAACCCACCTCCTGAGCGAGATCAGCAAGTACTTGAGGATCACCAGTGTGTTTGCCTTCAATAAAGATGGCGTGGAACAAACGCTCACTCAAATCAAGTGCTTTACCTTGAGTATCTGCCCAGTGGGTCAGACGGTGAGCGGCAAAGGAGTTTGTTGGAATCATGGCATCAATATTATATTCGAGCCCTGCTGTACGAGCATTGGCATTCATCTGTGCATTCATCCCGCGAGCTTGTTCCTCACTGATGTTGTATTTGGAAGTCAGATAGTCTACATTCGTTTTTCCGCTGTTCACTTCTGCGTTAGGATCAAGCTCAAAGCTTTTAAATTGCAACTTCACTTCATCCCGATGAGGGAATTTTTCCAGTACATTTTCCAGACGGCGTTTACCGATATAACAGAAAGGACACATGAAATCAGACCATACTTCAATATTCATTGGTTTAAAACCTCCATTAAATTCACAATTGAAACTTTTATAGTTACAATTATAAAGACACTTTCGAAAATTCGCAAGTTAATCGTCTTTATTCTGATATGCCTTTGACCAATGGTTGGGTTGAAGCTCATTTAATGTTTTGAAAATAAGCTGTCCAGATGGATCGTATATGGCCGCTTTAACGTTCTCTCCCCAGTAAAAGAGACGTTCCTGGCAGATTCCGCATGGCGTTAGCACTTGGAATGCCGAGTGTTCATCATTCCGCGCGATGCAGAGAGAGTGGGTTACCCGTTCATCTAATTTATGAGCTTCCAGATAAGCTCCGGTTTCCATGCATAGATGTACAGCATCATTAATCACCTCAGGAGCCACGCTAATGAGGAGAGAGCCGGCGTCCGTGTATACAGCGCCTGCCCCGCCCCATCCTTGAGGATAACGCTGTTTAACAAACCTGACGGCTGCATCAAACAGTTTTTGTTCTATATCGTGTGAATGGGTGCTGGATGACATGAGATGATGTTCCCCTTTTATAAGAAATTATATAGTCTGACTTTATTCAGATAGTTTGTTTTTACCTAAGGCGTCTATGGCTTCATGGCCACATTTTCTACATTTTCCTCGCGGAATTGACGAATCAAATCATAGGTGATTAGCGTATCGGAAACGTGCAGACGCTTGGACGCCGTCTCGAAACCGGATTTGCAGGCATTGATGTCGGTCTTGTCGTGAGTAGACAGATCATAACAAGTTCCATTTGCATAGATGTAATCATCCGAAGGGATATAGAACACCTTACCATCCGTGAAAGTGCCGTTACGCAGTGCCACTAAACGTTCTGAGCCATCGTACAGATTGTTCCCCATGTGATAATAGGATTCATCCGATAGCCCGAGCAAATGCAGCACGGATGGTGTAATGTCCAGTTGCCCCGAAGGTTTTTCCAATGTTCCTGCTTCGGCACCGTCTGGCAAATGAACCAGTAGGGGGACTTCGTTCATAATCTGTGCCATATCGAGGTCGTTCAGGGGACGTTTCAAAAACTTCTCATATTGATCTTTATCCTTAATGGAGCTGTCATGATCCCCGTAGAACATAAAAATTGTATTTTCCCATAAACCCCGATTTTTGAGATCCTCCACCATACCGCCGAGTGCGGCATCCACATAATGAACCGATTGCAGGTAGTTTCCGAACATTGTACCTTGGAATTCACCCACATCCAGCTGCTGTTTATCTTTAGGGATGGAAGAGTATGGGTGGTGGCTGCTAAGTGTGATGAGGAATGAATAAAATGGCTCCTTGATCTCACTGCTCATCTTCTCTATGGACTGCCGGAAAAAAGAAACATCAGACAAAGACCAGCCCAAGGGGTCATCTTCCACAAAATCATTTTTGCTGTAGAACTTGTCATACTTCATATTTTGATACATCGTATATCGGTTCCAGAAGCCGCTCTCGTAGGCGTGAAACACATTGGTGCTATAACCTTGATCCTTTAGAATGGAAGGCAGTGAGTCATAAGCATGATCCGCATAACGCACAAACGCCGATCCTACAGGAAGAGGATGCAAAGAAATGTTCGCACCAAAATCAGCATCGGACGTTCTGCCTTGCCCGGTCTGATGATAGAAGTGACTGTAATACTGGCTTTCATTCATCAGTTCATTAAAATGAGGTGTAATCTCCTGTCCGCCAATGCTTTGTCCGATCATAAAATTCATAAAGGCCTCGCCTTGCACAATTATGACGTTGCTGTCTTTATATTTTCCAAATAAGGCCTGATTGTGCTGCGCTGCATTCGACTGCTGCCGATCTGCGAAATAAGCTTTAACCTGCTTGATATCAGCTGCATCGGCTTCGGGGCCGGAACCGATGTTATCTTTGACGTAGGAATACACATCATAGCCGTGGAAAGCAAGCAACCCGGTTACGTTGTACATGGATACATTCCACCAGTTATTATCAAACAGCCCTTTAGCCCAGGTTTTGCTGTAATAATAGATCGGGCCAGCGCCAAGACCGAGTCCTAGTACAAGAGCTGTAAAGCCTGCTATCAAGCGTCGGCGAAGCCCTTTTTTACGAGTAGTCAGGGAAGTAAAGGAAGTGGAGGGATACCCTCCGTAACTTTCATTATAACTGCTTGTGTACATGCCGTTTTTTTCAACTGAGCGATAACGTCTGCCAAGCAGCATTACGACTGCAAATGGAAGCACGATGAGCAAATCGGCAAAAAACCAAAAATCGCGAGCATAGATTAAAGTGGCAATGCTATCACCAAGTGCATCTACCTGTCGTGCCTGTAACAATACCGGTACAGTCAGGAAGTCCTGAAAGTAACGGTAATAGACCATATCGGCGTAAATGAGCGCAGTAAGAAACAGGTGAAGAATAGAAAGTGCTGCAATCATGCCTTTGCGTGGTAACCACCAGACCCAGAAGGAGAGAAGCAGTAACGAGCCGACAGCGATTACTTTGTCGAGTAGTCCCATCGTAATATTGTAGGCGTGCAGGTTATGATGCAACAGCATCAGTTTAAGCAGGATGAGTATGGTGAAAATAACATATAGCGTCAGTGGATGAAGCAGGAGCCCGCGCATTTTGGAGCTCCGCATAGGCGGTGTAACAACCATGGTTTTTCCCCCTTGTTATTGAATAGCTATCAACGCCAGAGATTTGATTACATTACATATCTTTATTTGTTTTTTTTGTTAACGGAATGTAAAACAGGGCTTCATATATTATAGCGTGACCGTTTGACATTTCAACCATGCTCGTCATATCGGTCTGTCGTATACGTTTGAGCGTGTCAAGTGACAAATTGACATTGGTTAAATTAGTGGTATCAAGCAAACGGAAAAATGCAAAAACGCAAAAGAAACGCCCTAACCATAAAGGTCAGAGCGTTTCTATCCAATACGTTTTTTAAACTTGCGGTGTCTTGTTACGCGGTGGCAATGGGCCCAAGTACTGATAATACTGGGTTTCAATCCGTCCGTTGAACAGCTTGCGGCGCTTGTCCGCTTTGTGCCCGAAATACTCTTCGAATGTCTTGGTGGAGGTGATCGCAAAAAACGACCACGTCGGCATCTCCAGATAACTACGGCCGAGGGAACGAAGCAGCTTCTGTACTTCTTTTTCTTCACTCAGACGTTCGCCATAAGGCGGGTTGGTAATAATAACTCCATACTCTCCTTGAGGTCTGGCCCGGTGAGCTGGCAGTACGCTAACTTCGATATCTTTGGCAAAACCTGCACTTTTGATCGCCGCTTGCGCAACTTCAATTGCTTCGGGATCAATGTCGCTGCCTGAAATTTGCAGAGGCACATCATCACGCACAGCATCGAATGCTTCCTCGCGCGCTTGTTCCCACAGTTCAGCAGGAATCACATCCCAATTCTCAGAGTTAAACGTGCGGCGAAGCCCTGGTGCGATGTTCCAGCCGATCATTGCAGCTTCAATCAGCATGGTGCCTGAACCGCAGCAAGGATCGTAAAATGGACGAGTGACATTCCAGCGACTAAGCTGAATCAGAGCGGCTGCCAGGGTTTCTTTCAGAGGTGCTTCTGTAACAAGTTTGCGGTATCCGCGTTTATGAAGCCCTGGGCCTGTCGTATCCAGTGTAATCAGGGCACGGTCATTCAGCAGAATGACTTCAACGACATAACGTGCTCCATCTTCGGGGAACCATTCGGTGTGATGTGTCAGCTTCAGCTTTTCAACAATCGCTTTTTTGACAATACCTTGTGAAGCGGGCACACTGCTTAGTTGTGATTTCTGTGATCGTCCTTCCACCGGGAATTCACCGTCTGCCGGAATCCATTCTTCCCATGGTAGTGCTTTGGTGCCCTCAAACAATTCATCAAATGTAGTCGCAGGGAACTCTCCCATGTTGACCAGTACACGATCCGAACTTCTGAGCCACAGGTTACAGCGGCAAATATCAATATAATCTCCTGTGAAAAATACGCGGCCATTATCGACCCTGGCATCCTCATATCCCAGCTGTTTCAGTTCCCGGGCAACAACAGCCTCAAGTCCCATTGCTGAGGTTGCGATCAATTGCAATCGAGCCATATGAATTCATTCAACTCCATTTCGAGCCGCAGAGGGAGTACCCTCTGGCAGCGATATAGTAACGGTGCGGCCTTGCCGCTTTCCGTGAAAAAACTTACAATGAGTAATGCGGCTTAACCGCAAAAACTTCAATGCAGGTGATACAACGTTCAATAGTCTGTGTTGGATAACAAACATTCATTATAAAACATTGGCATCCATATGAAAAGCTATCCAAGGCATTTATGCGGAAAGCTGTTCAAGGGCATCTGTATGGAAAGTAGTCCAAGTTTGCAAGGAGGAACTTCGTGGTGATTCTGACGCCTGACGAATATGTAAATCAATTATTTCAAGAGGATGAGCTCTTGTTAAAAGTAAAAGAGGCCATTCGAGCGAATGGTATGCCTGAGGTTTCGGTGGCTGCGGCGTATGGACGCCTGCTGACCTTTCTGGCCAAAACTTCAAAAGCTGAAGCAGTGCTCGAAATTGGTGTGCTCGGCGGATACAGCGGCATCTGTCTGGCTCGTGGTTTAAGCGAAGGAGGGAGCTTGACTTCCCTTGAATTGAAAGAAGAGTACGCAGCGATGGCTCGCGGCCATCTGGAAGAAGGTGGATTCGGAGAGAAAGTCGAATACCGGATCGGGCCTGCGGCAGACAGTCTGGAGCAGTTGGCACAGGAAGGACGTACCTTTGATTTCTTCTTTATTGATGCAGATAAGGAAAATTATCCGGTTTATCTCGATTATGCAATTCGCCTTGCTCGTCCGGGTGCAGTAATCGTTGGTGACAACTGTTTCCTGCGCGGCCGTACACTTAATCCGGACAAGCAAGGGCCTGCTGTGCTTGCTGTGCGTCGCTTCAATGAACAGATAGCAAGTGACCCACGTCTCGTCACCACCATGTTGCCTGACTATGACGGTCTGGTACTTGCCTGGGTGAAGTGAAGATTCCCCTTATGATAGAACTTCGATGGAACGCGATCTTAAGCTCTTATGTTTTTGAGGGGGCGTGTGTTCCACCGGAGTTTTTTTGGTGTGAAAATGTTGATTGTTGAGAATGAGTTTTATAGTGGTTTCTCTAAAAATGAATTGATTTTTTAGTGAAAAGTTTTTAGTTAAAAAGAGATCATAACCAACTTTTAGGTTATTTTATGTTAACATTTTATATAAGAAGTTATAAATTTCTATATATGGGATGTGTTGAATTGAGACCTCTATTCATTTTTCTTTCATTGCTTCTGATCTCAGGTTTCTTATTTCACTTTCTTAACGTATACACACCATTTTTAGTACTGCCAATTTATATCCTACTCATTGCGATACTCGTTTTTTTGGTTTTTTATCTTTTTAAGCATTATTTTACTAAATAGGACAATTCAATAAAGAAGAGACGACACACCTAGAATTTCAGGGAATGTCGTTGGCACAGGAAGGACGTACCTTTGGTTTCTTCTTTAAGGACGCAAATAAGGAAAATTATCCGGTTTATCTTGATTATGCGATTCGCCTTGCGCGTCCGGGTGCAGTAATCGTTGGTGACAACTGTTTCCTGCATAGAAAGTGTAACAATTATACTGGTGTTACGTGCAGCTTCAGTTTATGCTTTTTGCAAATGTCATATAATTCGCTTGATATGATCGGTTTCATTAGTTGAACATGTGCGAGCATGAAAAAATCATGACCGTCGACTTTCGCAGAATCGAGAACGAGTTTGGAAATCACTTTGACTGTTTTGCGAGGCGGCTGGTGTACAGAAGGTGTGTTAACGTTCCTTTCCCACTGCAGTCTATTATTCATTATAAAGTCTGGTAGGATGGGAAAAAAGGCCAAAGCGGGATGAATCTCTGCTTTGGCCTTTTGGCGAACATCTGGCAATAATTTTCCGATGACTTATACTTCTGGAGTGCCATATGTTTCGAACCATTTTTTGATCGTATCAAAATCATCACTGAAAGACAGTCCGAGCATTAAAAGAATCCTTGCTTGCTGTGGACTGAGGTTATCCCCGGCAATAATACCTTTGCTGCCTCCATACACGCTGCCTGAACCGGTTCGGGTTGTCGTGACGAAAATAACGCCTTCCTCAATAGCTTTCGTACGGGCTTGACCCATTGCTCTTGAGATTCCACCTGCCCCTGTACCCGAGGTGACAATGCCTTTCACTCCACTTTTCACAAAGCCTTCAATTGCTCCGCCGCCTGCTTCTTGATAAGAGATAGCGATCTCTACTTTGGCCAGATCGGCTTTGGTAATTTTGCTAAGGTCGAATGCAGGTTTTGCTGTTCCTTCGGGTTTCATGGCTCTGGCAGGCGCGCGGTAAATTCGGATGTTCTCTTCATCAATATAACCTATAGCACCGAGCATTGGTGTTTCAAAAGTGTCTGTACGATAGTCATTGGTCTTGGTTACCCCGCGTGCAAGCTGAATGGTATCGTTGAGCATCAATACGGTGCCAAACGATTTGGTTCGGCCGCTGCCGGCCAGTTTGATGGCATTGTAGAGGTTAGCTTGGGCATCAGAGCCGATCACCGTCCATGGTCTCATGGAGCCTGTGATGACAACGGGTTTATCGCTTTGAACCGTCATATCAAGGAAGTAGGCTATTTCCTCCATCGTGTCTGTGCCTGTAGTAACCACTACGCTRTCATATTGAGCTAATGCTTTATCTACCGTTTGTGACAAGTCGTACAAATCAGCCATCGAATAGGAACCGGAACCGGAATTGCCGAATTGCAGTGTGCTTACATCCGCAATTTTCTGTTTGTCCGGCAAATCTTTGACCATGTCAGCAATGAGCAGTGTGCCTGCCTTGTAATTTTGGAAGCTGGTTGCGTCCTCGGATTGTCCCGCAATCGTTCCGCCTGTTCCGATCACAAGCACATTAGAGAGTGGAGATTGTTTGGAGGATTCCGGCACGGCCGGGATGGTGGTGTTACGTGCTGGCGTGGTCGGGGTGCTCTGAACAGTGCTGGTTGTACCTTTTACCTCTACCGTAGCTGCCTGAGCGGCATAAGTCCCGATCGGGGACAGGGATAGAGTTAATGCGGTAAATGCAGCGGTACTCCATACGGCCCAAGGGCGAAGGTTAGATGACTTTTTCATGCTGACACACTCCTTCAAGTGATTTTTTGTGTGAGGTATTCTCTTTTTTTATGTAAGTAGATTGAGATAATACTATTTTATGTTAGGTAATATAACAAACTTAGGATTATATAGAGATAACGATTACAATCAATGTTTTTGATAGATAAATAGATATTTAATAGGGAAAATGGCTGAATTTAAATTTATATAATTTTTAGTTGAAAGGTAGTTGGAGAGAAAAGTAGAGAAAAAACGTCATATTATGTTATTAAAATTAACACAATCATCTTTCGACATTTACAAGGGTAGTTGGTAGCATGCGTTGGGTCGCGAGACTTATTTACGCGGTTTTGGTTGGAATCTATATCCAGTTGTGGTTATAATGGATATGAATACTATATGTAAATAAATATATATAATTGATTGGAGGAAACACGATGAAACAAGCGCCCCGAAAATATGCCAATTATATTCCTATTCGGGAATTGCACAGCAAGGAGCGACAACTATTTCCTTTCCAGGTGTACGCAGAGCTTCGTGAGAACACTCCAGTCCGATATGATGAGCATCGTGAATGCTGGGATGTGTTTCGGTACGAAGATGTACAGTATGTGTTAAAAAATCCCAAGTTGTTTTCTTCCGAGCGTAACCGCGCCGGTACGAGTATGTTAACGACAGATCCACCAAAGCACAAGCAACTTCGCGATTTGGTCAATCAGGCGTTTACGCCCAAGGCGATAGAAGCTCTTGCACCACGTATTCAGGAAATCACGGATGAGTTGCTAGCTCCGCACTTGTCGGGTGGAAGGATGAACCTGATTGATGATCTCGCAACGCCACTACCCGTCATCGTTATTGCAGAACTGATTGGTGTTCCGGCTACAGATCGGCGTGAATTCAAAGAGTGGTCTGATGTGCTTGTGAAAGGTGCGCGTGATGATAGTGAAGAGGCTTTTCAAGAGTTGGAGAAAGAAAAGCTGAAGAATATCAAGGAGTTGTACGCCTATTTCACAGACATTATGGAACAGCGTCGTCTAAAGCCTCAGGACGATCTTATCTCTTTGCTACTAGATGCGGAGATAGAGGGAGAGAAGTTAACAGAGGAAGAAGTGGTCAATTTTTGCATTCTCCTGCTGGCTGCCGGGAACGAGACAACTACCAATTTGATAGCCAATGCAGTGCGCATTCTCTCTGAACAACCTGAACTGCAAGAGGAGTTGCGTGAGCATCCGGACAAGGTGGCAAGTGCCGTAGAAGAGACACTACGTTATTATCCGCCGATTGTAGCCATTGGACGTGTTGCGAGGGAAGATATAGAACTAGGAGGCAAGGCGATCAAGGCAGGTCAACAGGTTATATCCTGGGTGGGGGCTGCTAATCGCGATAGTGCACAGTTTGAGCGTGCAGATGAGTTTGTGTCCGATCGTAAACCCAACAGACATATGGGATTTGGGTTCGGAATTCATTTTTGCCTGGGTGCACCGTTGGCGCGTTTGGAAGCTAGAGTTGTGTTGTCCACGTTGCTCCAGCGTATGGAACAGATACAGTTAGTGCTTGATCCTGAAAGCTCGTTAGAGCCAATCCAAAGCGCTTTTGTCTTTGGTGTGAAGGAATACCCGATTCAATTCCAGGAAAGACATATATAAAAGAAAGCCGCTCTCAGGCCAGAATTTGAACTGCTCCCCGTCAAGTAGACACTTAAAAAAACAAAAATGATTCGTTTGGATACCTTAGCTCGGATGACGTGCTGAGGTATCTTTGTTATGCTGCTCTTCGGTATTCGTTCGGAGATAGACCATCCAGACACTCTGTGTAACGGTAGTTGTTGTAGTAACGCATATAACGACGAATTGCGCAGTACAAAGCTTCATAGGTGTCAGCCTTCGTAAGATAATAACTTTCTGACTTGTAAGTGCCCCAAAATCGTTCAATGGGCTGGTTATCCAAACAGCGACTTACACGAGACATGCTCTTTGTAAATCCGTACTTCAACTGGAGCCTTTTATACTCATGAGACGTGTACTGAAAGCCTCTGTCGCTTTGGATCATTGGGGACACACCTGGATGCTTGACGTATGCTTTTTCCAGCGTATCCATCACGAGTTTATTGTTGTTGGAATAACCCAGTACCCATGAAACAATGGAGTTATCGTATAGATCAATAATGGCACTTAAATAAGCTTTACGCCCATTTCCATACTTCAGTTCTGTCACATCGGTAGACCATTTGACATTTGGAGCAGGGGCATCAAAGTTGCGATTCATTTTATTTTCAGCTACATGGATCGCTGTGGCACTCACGTAATGTGGCCGTTTTTTACGAATGACTGCTTTTAGCTCCAGCGCACGCATAATTCGGTAATAGCGCTTTTTATTGTACTTCTGGTTCAGCTTCCGATTTAATTGGGTGCGCATTTGACGATAGCCCAAAATTCCATCTCGCTTGTCATAACGACGCTTCACTTCTTTAGCCAGCATACGCACTTCACGTTCTCTGGCAGAAGGTATCCATTTTAACCATTTGTAATAGGAAGATCGTGCTACATCAGCTAACACACATAATGCCGCAATAGCGTATCCCTTTTCACGGTGTAGTTCTTGTATCGCTTGATACCGTTCTACATGCCTGACCAGGGTTAACGTGGTTTTCGTCGCCCGATCTCTGCCAACTTTTTTGCGAAGGCATTCTCCATCTCCAGGTATTCATTTCGGGCTTCCAGTTCCTTGATCCGCAGTTTAAGTTGTTCCTGCTCGCTCAGTTCTTCTACAGGCTTTTTACGCCCCCGACGATCTTGGAGAGCCTCTTCTTGACCTGCTTGATATTTCCGAACCCATGCATATACTTGCGAATAAGACACGTCATACTTCTCAGTCGCTTTCTGATAGTCCAGTTCATGTGAGAGGATATATTTTACAATTTCAATTCGTTCCTCGAATGTGGTTTTACGTCCTTTTTTCATGTGAGATCGTCCTTTACCTTGAAGGGTGTTTTTCCATACGATCTCCCCAGTATACTTGGAAATCCATCTCGATAAAACGCTTCGGCTTGAAATATGATAGGTTTGGATTGCCTTTTCTATGGAGGAACGTCCAGATAATACATCCTGCACGGCAGCTTGTTTAAGCTCGTTGGAGTACGCATGCTTTGTTCTTGATTCCACTAATCCGGACAAGCCCTCTTCTTTATATTTCCATATCCATTGCCTGATCGTATACGCACTACATCCTAATTGCTTGGCTTCCTGGTTTGGACTAGACCCCAACCCAAGGCACTGCTTCACTGCACGTAGTTTCGCTTCAAGAGACACCTGGCTTCGTTTAGACATTAAAAAAACTCCCATCATAGTAGACGTAGAAAGTTTTGTTTTTTTCTACTGTCTACTATGATGGGAGCATATCAATTGGCTCTGAAGCGGCTTTGCTTTTTGTTGCGTGTTATACCTTACATATGGAAGTGTAATCATAACTTTTAGTTCCGTTCTTTCTTGCTGACGGACTTCCCCCTACAAACAAATATCGTTTTCAGTGCTCATTTAGGCGAACAGGTTTTTTGTAAAGCTTGAACCGAACCCAAACCATGTTCAGCAGAAGTAATCCGCCCGAAACGATAAACAGTCCTTCAATGCCGATGAATCCGGCCATAAATCCACCTATAATTGCACCAAGCATGTTGCCTAGCGCCAGTGTACTTGTGTTAAAGCTGAATGCCCGGCTGATCATGTTGTCAGGTGAGTACCCGCGAATCAAGGCATTTACACTCGGGAGCAACCCGCCCATAAATATGCCCATGGCAAAACGGACAAGGATGAGTTGCCATACCGTTTGAACAAATGCTTGAGGGATAAGCATAATTCCGGTCCCAATCAGCGAAAAGGTGAGCACCCGGTGTGGACCGATCCGATCACTGAGTTTTCCAAGCACCGGTGACATTGCCATATTGGATAGACCGGTTACAGCGCCGACCATGCCAGCCCAGAATGCAACATTCACTTGAGTTCCATGCAGTTTCTCTACATAAATAGGCAAGAGCGACATCGGACTGATCATCGCAAATTGCAGTAGGAATGTCACAGCGAACAGTGCCGGTAGCTGTGGCGATTTAGTGAGCTCTTTCAAACCGGATAATACGGATTGATCAGGTAACTTCGCGGCTTCTTGGCGGTCGAATTTCTCCCGTACCAGGAACATGGCCAGCATGGACGCTGCGAAGATCAATCCGCCTGTAATATAAAATATAGGACGGAAGCCCACCGCATCTGCAAGCAATCCGCCAATAAGTGGTCCTAGAATGGTGCCTGCAACCTGACCAGACTGACTAATGCCCATGGCGAAACCCATTCGATCCTTCGGTGTTGTGCTTGAGATCAGGGCAACGGCTGCCGGATTGAAGCCGGAGATCGTTCCGTTGAGCAAACGCAAGAGAAGAAGTTGCCAAGGATTCTGTACGAAACCCATTAATGCAATGACAACCGCCATCCCGAATCCGGAGCGAAGTAACATGATTTTTCTTCCGTATTTATCTGACAACTTGCCCCAGAGCGGCTGAAACAAAAAAGAGGTGAGGAAATTGGCTGCAAAAATAAATCCGGCCCAAATACCAATCTCATGCTCGCCTACAACGCCAAGATCTCTGGCAAGAAATAGCGATAAAAAAGGTGTAATCATGGTCATGCCTGCATTGACCAGGAATTGTCCAAACCAAAGCACAATGAGATTGACTTTCCACAGTTTCAAAGTGCTTTCACTTCCTTTCAAAGAATTTTCTGTAACTCTCAAAAAAAACGATTCTTTCATTATATCACAAATGGCATATAGGGAGGGGCTTAACGAATGGAATAGATTAGGGTGTAACGAATGTCATAGTATTGTCACTTGGAACACATCCGCATATGGTTGTTACGGCTGTTTAAAAAGGGCATAATGGTAGTTATGAGTCCAAAAACTATTGGAGGCTTCTTAACATGAGCTATAATGATCGTCTGATTCGGGCCAGTTTCAAACAGCAGGTAGACCGTGTGCCAGTGTGGTACATGCGCCAAGCTGGACGTTACGATCCCGAATATCGCAAAATTAAAGAAAAGTACTCCTTGCTTGAAATATGTCAGCAACCTGAGCTGGCGGCTGAAGTTACGCTCATGCCTGTACGTAAGTTGGGTGTGGATGCGGCTATTTTGTATTCCGATATTATGAATCCGGTTGCTTCACTCGGGATTGATTTTGACATTGTAAAAAATATTGGTCCGGTGATTGATAATCCTATTCGYTCTGCTGCCGATGTTGACCGATTGCGTCCCATTGATGTGGAAGGCGATCTGTCTCACATTCTGGAAACAATCCGTATTCTGGACAAGGAACTGGACGTTCCACTGATTACATTCGCAGGGGCTCCGTTTACTATCGCAAGTTATCTGATTGAAGGTCAGCCTTCGAAAGGGTATATCAGAACGAAAACAATGATGTACAGTGAGCCTGAAGTGTGGCACAAACTGATGCAGAAGCTTGGTGATATGGTCATTACATATATCCGTGCTCATATTGCAAATGGCGGTAAGGCATTTCAGTTATTTGACAGCTGGGTAGGGGCACTCTCTCCCAAAGACTTCAAAACGTATGTGCTACCAACCATTACTCGTATCTTTACCGAATTATCCGATTTGAATGTACCGAAAATCTATTTCCCTGGTGTGGCTTCGGGCGAACTGTTGCCAACCCTGCACGATCTGAATGCGAATGTTATCGGGCTGGACTGGAGAGTCTCCATTTCCGAAGGACGCAGACGCCTAGGTGGCAAATTCGCTGTGCAGGGCAACCTCGATCCGTATATCCTGACTGCGCCAATGGAATTAATCAAAGAACAGGCGAAAGTCATCATTGATGAAGGGATTAAGGATCCGGGTTATATTTTCAATCTGGGACATGGCCTGTTCCCTGAAGCTTCGCTTGATAAATTAAAAGAACTAACGGCATATATTCATGAATATTCAACAGAAGCTTTGAAGACGGGAGTGACGGTAAGCAATGACTAATACAGTAGGCGTACTGGTGATGTCTTATGGCACACCTGAAAATATGGAAAGTGTAGAAGCGTATTATACGCATATTCGCAGAGGGCGTCCGCCTGAGCCGGAACAGCTGAAAGAACTGAGAGATCGCTATGAAGCGATTGTTGGCGGTGTTTTCCCGTTACGGGAGAATACGGATAACCAGGTGAAAAACCTTCAGGAGACGTTGCAAAAGGATGAGCGTCGAGGCGAGGTTGAATTCCGCTGTTATCAAGGACTGAAACATGCTTATCCTTTTATTGAGGATGGTGTGGAACAGATGGCGAAAGACGGTATTAAGAATGCTGTTGGCATTGTGCTTGCGCCCCATTTCTCCACCATGAGTGTAGGCAGTTACATCAAACGTGCACGGGAAAAAGCCGAAGAGCTTGGTATCCAGATGTCCTTTATCGAAAGTTATCATTTGCATCCGAAGCTCATTCAGGCTCTTTCTACGCGGGTAAGTGCTAAGCTTGATGCATTCGAAGAAGCGGGAGCGAAACGCGGAGATGTGAAGGTGCTGTTTAGTGCTCATAGTTTGCCCGCGCGCATTGTTGACATGGGTGATCCTTATCCGAATCAGTTGCTGGAAACTTCCGAGGCTATTGCTTCCCGAGTGGGGATTGCCAACTGGCAGTTTACTTGGCAAAGTGCTGGGCGGACTGCTGAACCTTGGCTTGGCCCGGATATTCTTGATACACTCCAAGAGCTTTCGCGCGAACAAGTGGAAGATGTGCTCGTAGCTCCAATCGGCTTCGTCTCGGATCATCTGGAGGTATTGTATGATCTCGACATTGAAGCCAAAGCGATTGCGAAAGAAATGGACATGCGGTTGATGCGCATTGATTCGCTTAATAGTGATCCGTTGTACATGGAGACATTGAGCGATTCTATTATTAGCCGATGGCAGCAAGGGTCTGATAAGTAATGGAAGACAAGAAAAGACGTATTGTTATTGTCGGCGGGGGCCTGACAGGCCTCAGCGCGGCATTTTATATCCGCAAGCATTACAGGGAAGCTGGTTTTGAAGCTGCGATTACCTTGCTTGAGAAGAGTTCGTCTATGGGCGGCATGATCGAAACGCTGCATCGGGACGGGTTTGTAATCGAGAAAGGTCCTGACTCTTTCCTGGCTCGCAAAACAGCGATGATTGATCTGGCAAAGGAACTGGAGATGGATCATGAACTCGTCAGCCAAAACCCGGAGTCGAAAAAAACATACATTATGCAGCGCGGTAAGCTTCATCCAATGCCAGCGGGGCTCGTGCTAGGCATCCCCACAGAACTGAAGCCTTTTCTAAAAAGCGGTCTGGTCTCTCCGGCAGGCAAGCTACGAGCGCTGATGGATTTTATAATTCCACCCAAGCGTACAACAGAGGATGAATCTCTCGGTTATATGATTGAGCGCAGGCTTGGCCCAGAAGTGCTGGAAAACCTGACTGAGCCGCTTCTGGCGGGCATTTATGCAGGAGATATGCGAAAGCTAAGCTTACAAGCAACTTTCCCGCAGTTTGGAGAGGTGGAGCGTGATTATGGCAGTTTAATCCGAGGTATGATGACAGGACGTAAACCGACCGAGACACATACAGGCACCAAACGGAGTGCTTTTCTGAACTTCCGTCAGGGGTTGCAAAGTCTTGTGCATGCGCTTGTCCATGAGCTTCATGATGTGGACCAGCGTTTGAATACAGCTGCCCAATCTTTGCAACGTCTGGATGGCGAGGATGCCCAATATCGCGTTGAACTTGATAACGGACAATTTCTAGAGGCAGATGATGTTATAATCACCGTGCCAACCTATGTGGCTTCTGAGTTGCTCAAGCCCCATGTGGATACATCAGCGCTGGATGCGATCAATTATGTATCTGTCGCTAACGTTGTTCTGGCCTTTGAGAAAAAAGAAGTGGAGCATGTCTTCGATGGATCAGGATTTCTTGTGCCGCGGAAAGAGGGACGTAATATTACGGCCTGCACATGGACATCGACCAAATGGCTGCATACTAGTCCGGATGACAAGGTACTGCTTCGTTGTTATGTTGGCCGTTCCGGAGATGAACAAAATGTGGAGCTTCCTGACGAGGCACTTACGGAGCTTGTAATGAAAGATCTTAGAGAAACGATGGGCATTGAGGCCACACCGATTTTCTCGGAGATCACAAGATTGCGTAAATCGATGCCGCAGTATCCTGTAGGCCATCTTGAGCATTTGGCTAACCTTCGTAAGGAGCTTGGAGATAAGCTTCCGGGTGTTTTCATTGCCGGGGCCGGTTATGAGGGCGTGGGCTTGCCGGACTGTATCCGACAAGCCAAAGAAATGTCTGTACAGGCCGCTACACAGCTTACTGCAACAAAGTAAGAGCATGAACTTATATCCGCCGCCCCGATGTAGAAGCATCTACAGAAGGGCGGCTTTTTTTATAGGATGTACATCCAGAATATGCTTGTTATAATGGTATTCATATGGATCTTTTGTTAAGAAGAGGAGTTGCTTATGTATCCCCCAAGATCACAACGAAGCTCAGAAAAGAAAAAAGTAAGACGAACCCGTAATACAAAAATCAGGATTGTCAATGTAATATTAATTGCAGCAATTGCTCTTGTCGGCTTATATTACATGCTGAACACACGTGAACAGCAACCGTCCCAGCCTGCGAATTCAGAGGTAGTACAGCAGGAGCCGCCTTCCGGATCGGAAGACAAGGGTGGGGGGGCGCTGAATCAGTCAGATACTGAACCTGCTAACACCTCGGATGAAGATTCTTCCACGGTTAATGAGAAGCCAGGGGCAGAGCCGGGCAATACTGGAGATCGCTCTGGATCGGGTACGAGTGAAACATCTGGAGTTGGTGGTGAGAAGCCGGCAACGGGAACAAATCCTGCAACCACGGGTAAAGGGACCCCGGGTAAGACGGGTGATGACAAGGGGACACCTTCAACATCGGATTCATCCAAGGATGTCACCATTCATTTTGTCGGAGATATTCAATTTTCCGGAAAAGTTGCGGAATTGCTGGAAAAGAACGGATACGACTATCCATTTGCAAAGCTTGGCTCCATGTTTAAGAGTGACGATTTAACCATCGGTAATCTGGAGACCCCGGTGACCCATGGAGGTACGGGTGCTACGGATAAAACGTATGTGTATAAATCTTCGCCAAAATCTCTACAAGCGATGGCTGCAGCAGGATTTGATGCCGTTAATTTGGCTAACAATCATATTCTGGATCAGGGCGTGGAGGGTTTGGTTGATACGTTGACGTATCTCAATGATTATGGAATCGCGCATGCTGGCGCGGGCATGAATGAGGCAGATGCCTATGAGCCTGCTTATTTCGAGCGCAAAGGCATGAAGATTGCCTTGCTTGGTTTCAGCCGGGTTGTTCCCGTTACAAGCTGGAAAGCGGATGGGAATAGGGCTGGAGTGGCAGAGGCGTATGACTCTACAAGAGCGGTTGAAGCCATCAAGACGGCCCGGAAGAAGGCGGATCTGGTTATTGTTGTAGCCCATTGGGGAGAGGAACGTGTGAGTACCCCAAATGAGGATCAAACGAGGCTTGCACATGAGTTTGTCGATGCCGGTGCCGATTTGATTATCGGGGGTCATCCTCATGTTCTGCAGGGGCTTGAGTACTACAAAGGCAAATGGATCGCATATAGTACGGGGAATTTCATTTTCACCAAGTCGACGAACGAAGAAACGTGGAAAACAGCTGTCTTTCAAGCACGCTGCAGCCGAGAAGCTGCATGCAGTATGAAAGTGATACCGTATGAGGCCGCCCTTGGGCAGGCTGTACCAATGCTTGACGATGCCAACCGACTTCTGCTCGAGCAGATGGCGAAGATGTCACCAGGAATTAGAGTTACCGCGGATGGAGTTGCTATACCTAACTAAGAAGCGTACTGCTGAGGAGAGATGATAATGAACAATCTGTGTGTGGCACATCGTGGGTTTTCTTCCATAGCACCGGAGAACACGATGGCCGCTTTTAATATGGCGATGGAAAGACCGGAAGTTCAGTGGATGGAGCTGGATGTACAATTATCCCGTGACGGCATACCTGTAGTGATCCACGATTTCACATTGGAGCGTACGACAAATGGCAAGGGTAGAGTGAAGGATATGGATTGGTCTGCGTTGAAACAACTGGATGCAGGATCATGGAAAGACAAGAACTACACAGGTGAGCGTATCCCTTCGCTTAGCGAGGTCTTGGATCGTTCTGTCGGCAAAGTTCGATTAAACATCGAATTGAAAACACAAGGAGATATGTACCCGGGTTTGCCTGCAGCGGTGATCCACGAAATTAGAAAAAGGCATATGCAGCATGATGTCGTTATCACATCTTTTGAACCAGCCGCATTAGTTGAAGTTAAAAAGCTTGCGCCTGAATTACAAACCGGTCTCATTATCGATGCGAAACCAGGGGATCTGCGTGTAGCGTTGAAACAAATGCATTGTACTTTCCTTTCACTCGGATACACCAATGTAGACAAAGCGTTGATGAGTGAAATGAATGCCGCAGGTATTCGAGTGATGGCGTGGACAGTAGATGACAAAGCAAGTATGAAAAAATTAGCGGCCATCGATCCAGATGTGATGATATGTACCAACCGGCCTGATGTATGGGAAGACGCGTTTCAGGAAACGAGCAGCCGTTTTTTCAGACCTTAATCCAGGCCATAATCTAAAACTGTAGTTGAGCTAACAAATGCAGCATTCAATCTAGCAAAGGTGGTTACAGCTCTATGTTAACTAACATTCGCAATGTGTATTGTGTAGGACGAAACTATAAACTTCATGCCGAAGAGCTTGGCAATGCGGTTCCAGATGAGCCGATGATTTTTATGAAACCTTCTCATGCTGTTGTTGCTCTGGATGGAGAATGGCTTGAACTGCCAGCCTCGAAGGGTGAAGTTCATTATGAGGCCGAACTGGTGATTCGTATAGGTCAGGATTATAAGCCGGGAGTACCTGTTGATGAACTGGTGGATGCCTATGCGTTCGGTATTGATTTTACGTTGCGTGATGTGCAGACGGTCATCAAGAAAAAAGGACACCCGTGGACGGCTGCAAAAGGGTTTAAAAACTCCGCACCAATTACAGCCTTTCAGACATTCCCAGGAGCGGCTACGCTGCAAGAGAAAGATTTCACTCTCACGAAGAACGGTGTTCAGGTTCAGCGTGGGAATATCATCAACATGATCTTTAGTTTACAGGATATTGTGGATTATGTAGGGCATCATTATGGGCTAGGACCAGGAGATATCATTTTCACGGGTACACCAGAAGGTGTAGGGGCTACTATGGCAGGAGATGTGCTTGAACTGGCATGGGCCGGCGAAACTCTGGGAGCATGTACAATCAAGGCAGCGGAGTAAACGATCAGCGAAGTGATCCGCAAGATGTATGGCAATATAGCACAAATCAACATAGAATCGTGTTAGCAGGGGGCGTGCGTAATTGCGCTCTTTTTTGCGTTTCGCTGCCTTGAATAATATTAGATTGAAGCGGAAGATGGACTAGATATATGCTCTGTTGGCGCTTTCTGTGATCAATTCTGCAATTTCCATGGACTGAAGTGCGTGTTGCTCAGAGCTTATACTTCCACTAGCAAGACGTTCATCCAGCTGAGTCTGAAGCTGTTTGATCTGAATGGCAATAGCTTTGGCGTAATTACCTTCGCTACTCTCAGCAATCGTTCGCAGCGAATGTCCCTGGTACAATTTCTCTGCCAGTTCCTCTTCGGAAGCCTGGTTCAGTGCACTAAGAAGTTCATCGTCTTCATTCTCACTGCTGCTATCCAGGTCAACAATTGACCATTTGGGTTCCGGAATCGGGTAGATGGTTGATTTGCTCCATGCAGATCCGGCGAAAGACATCGTAACAATCATTGTGCCCAGTATAAAAACTCTTTTCATATTCATCGTTATGCGCCTCGTTTCTATCGTTGTATACGAAATGAATCGCAGTTGTTCTTGTTGCTTGAGCTAAACTTATTGTAACTCGGGAACCTGAAGCGAAACTTAAAAATGAATAAGGTTTTGTTTGGGGGTAAGTTCGGTTTCGGCATTGGCCTCAAACCGTGGTATAATTAACTTTCAAAAAAATAAACGTCATGTGGACGGTACAGGTGTCACATGCAGGAGAGCTTATGGATTGGATTATTGGTGCTGTTTGCGCTTCACTGGTAGCAGGGGCTGCTTATGCTAAAAAATCGCTAACCCTGTCTGGATGCCTTGCAGCAATCCTGATGGGTACCATATATTACGGGGCAGGCAATCTGTTCTGGTTCGGCACACTGCTGTTATTTTTCATCACGTCAACACTGCTTTCCAGATTTCGCAAAGACCGAAAGCAAGAGATGGAGAAGTCTTATGCCAAGACAGGTAATCGGGATGCTGGACAAGTGATGGCAAATGGCGGCATAGGCATGCTGTTATGTCTGGCAAATTGGTTCATTCCGCATTCGGCGTGGATGTATGCTTTTATTGGGGTCATGGCAACGGTAACTTCAGACACATGGGCAACAGAGATCGGAAGTCTTAGCCGCAAGCCGCCTCGTTCTGTACTTACTTGGAAGATGTTAACACCAGGAGCATCTGGCGGAGTTTCATTATTGGGTAGTTTCGCTGCTGCTTTGGGCGGTGCTGTCATTGGTGCAGGAGCTTTTATTTTTGCATCAATAAGTGGTATAGATCAAACAGGATGGCTGGGGTGGGCTTTGGTTGGGCTAATTGGTGGTTTGGCTGGAGCGTTCGCGGATTCGTATCTGGGTGCAACGGTACAAAAAATGTATCGCTGTACGGTATGCGGACGTGAGGTTGAAGTTCATGAGCATTGTGGTCAGCCAACCGTAAGCGCTCGGGGCTGGTCGTGGATGAGTAATGATCTGGTCAATGTGCTGAGTTCTGTGATCGGTGCATGCATAGCCATCGGATTAGGCAGTATTTTGGCGTTATAGGGAGGGAATGTAGGTTGAATACGGTGCAGGGAGACAAATCGGAGGCTATCTTGGATGCGGCCTACGGCATTTTTGGGTCGAAAGGATTCTACGAAACCAAGATGTCCGATATTGCCGATGAGGCTGGGATTGCCAAAGGCACGATTTATTTATATTTTAAAAGCAAGGAACAATTGTTTGTCGCTGTATCCAAACGGGATTGTAATAGCTTTATCAGCCGTCTGGAATATGCATTACAAGCACATGAGAACACAGGTGACAAGCTTGGCGCTATCGCCAAAACACATCTGACGTATTATTATGAACGGCGCAATCATACAAAATTATTTTTTATGGCACCGAATAATGACCCGGATCTAATGAAATTTATGAAGGCTTTTATGAACGAGTACATGAGCATGGTATGCAAGGTTCTTGAGAGTGCAAGCGTACCCGAGCCTGTGCTGCTGGCTGAAGCCTATATCGGCATTCTGGACCGACTGAAGATGGATATCATGCTGAATCCGGAATTTAATGAGCAAGATCTGAACAAACGGATCGCTTTTGCAGCGGCGTTGTTTTTGGACGGATGCCGTTCCTTTTTACGGGTATAGGCAGATAGGGAATCGTATAGTAGTTTTATAACGTAGTTGAGGATAGAGCTTTTCAAATTATAGAGAAGTGTGGGTAACGGGCAATGAATATAATGACGGTAGAACAAGTTGCAAAAAGTTATGGTGAGAAAATACTGTTCAAAGATGCTTCATTTGGTATGGCAGATCAGGATAAAATCGGCGTCGTTGGTGTGAACGGTACAGGTAAATCCACGTTTTTACGAGTTATCGCAGGTCTGGAACCTGCTGACGAGGGACAGATCTCTATCGGTAATGACGTGCGAGTGCAGTTTCTGGCACAGAATCCGGAGTTCAACCCGAACAATACGGTATTGCAGCAAGTGTTTGAAGGTGATAGTGCCGAGATGAAAACGGTGCGTGAGTACACGGAAACGATGGAGTTGCTTGAATTGAACCCTTCGGATAGCGCTCTGAATGATCGTTTGATGCGTTTGAATCAACAGATGGAGCAGTTACAGCTCTGGCAGATGGAAAGCGAAGCGAAGAGCATTCTATCCAAGCTAGGCATAGAGCAATTTGATGCGCATATGGGCACTTTGTCGGGTGGACAGCGTAAAAGGGTTGCACTTGCTTCCGCGTTAATTCATCCTTGTGAACTGCTCATTCTCGATGAGCCGACGAACCATATCGATAATGATTCCGTTGTTTGGTTGGAGCAGTATTTGCAGAAGCGCCGCGGCGCACTGCTGATGATTACGCATGATCGCTACTTCCTAGATCGTGTGGCCAATGTCATGCTGGAGCTTGATCATGGGCGTTTATTCCGTTATGAAGCGAATTATACACGGTTTCTGGAGTTGAAGGCTGAACGGGAAGAACGGGAGTCTGCATCGGAGCAAAAGCGAAAAAATCTGTTGCGTACCGAGCTTGCATGGATTCGCCGAGGAGCCAAAGCGCGGACGACCAAACAAAAGGCGAGAATTGATCGCTTTGAACAACTCAAAGATCAGCAGGGGATTCAACGTTCTGGCTCACTGGAAGTGTCTGTTGGCTCTACACGTTTAGGGAAAAAGATATTGGAGATTGAACATCTCTCCAAATCTGTTGATGATCGCAAGCTGATCAATGATCTCAGTTATATTGCAGTCCCTGGCGACCGGGTGGGCATTGTAGGCCCGAACGGTAGTGGTAAGTCTACCTTGCTACAGATGATTTCAGGCCGATTGCAGCCGGATGCTGGAGAAGTTGTACTGGGCCCAACCGTGAACCTGGGTTACTTCACTCAAGAGCATCAGGAAATGGATGAAACGCTTCGAGTGATCGAATACATCAAGGAAGTTGCCGAAAATGTGAAAACAGCGGATGGTTCACTGATTACTGCTTCCCAAATGCTCGAACGCTTTTTATTCAGTCCTACAGCGCAATGGACACCGATTGCCCGGCTGTCTGGCGGAGAGAAGCGCCGATTGTATTTGCTTCGAATTTTGATGGCAGCACCGAATGTTCTGCTGCTGGATGAGCCGACCAATGACTTGGATATTCAAACGCTTGCTGTGCTTGAAGATTATCTGGATGAGTTTCCGGGCGTTGTATTCGTTGTATCCCATGATCGCTACTTCCTTGATCGCACAGTGGACAAAGTGCTGGCGTTTGAAGGGAACGGAGCGATCCGAGTACACGTTGGTGATTATAGTGAATATGCAGAATGGATGCTGAAAAATGCCCCTGGAAGTCAGGAAAACGGTGCCGGATTAGCCAAGAAACAGGTCATCGAAAAAAGTCCAGAAGCATCGGCTCTCGCATCAACGCAGGCAAAACCTAAACTGAAATTCAGTTTCAAGGAACAGCGTGAATATGATCAAATCGACGAAAACATCGAGAAAGCTGAAGCAAATCTTGCTCGGATTAACAAGGAGATGGAAGAAGCATTCAGTGATTCAGCCCGTCTACAGGAATTAATGGCGGAGCAAGCCGAGGCAGAGCACGACCTGGATGAATTGATGGAACGTTGGACTGTGCTGAATGAGCTGGCAGAGCAGATTGAGCAGAACAAATCCTGACCTTTATTATACGTGCAAAACATATGATTGCCTTTCTCTCATAAAGCGGCCGAATGTCGCTTGGGAGGAAGGCATTTTTTGTTGAAATATAAATAATGATTCAGGTAAGGCGGATAAATATGAAACGTTATCTCTGTTCATTACGTTTTATTTAGTAAAGAATTCCATAGAAGGGAGAGGTTACTGAGTTGATTAATAAGGAAATCAATGAACAACTTGCCGTGCTGAAGGAAAAAGGAAGAATCTATGATAAATGGACGAAGCGCCTTCACAAGCTCAAAGATGAGGAGAAACAGTGGGGAATGAAAGTGGAGCAGTCTACCGTAGCTCTTCAGAAGGAACAAAGAGATGTTGATCGGCTGAACAGTATGAGCTTAGCCTCATTTTTCTATGATCTGATCGGTAAGAAGACTGAACGTTTGGAGAAAGAAGAACTGGAATTGCTGGAGAGCAAGGCAGCATATGATACAGCATGCCGAATGTTACAGGATATACAAGAGCAGCGGATGCAAGTCGAGCAGGAACTTCGCAGACAATCTCAATATCAGTTCTGGGAGAGTGACTACCAGGTTTTATGGGGGAAGAAAGAACAAAGCTTGCTTAAACAGGACGAAGAATTGCAACAATTAGCAGAAGAACAGGAACATCTGGCGAGTGAGCTACAGGAGCTTAATGAGGCTCTCAGAGAAGGTGAGTATCTGGTATATGCGCTTGAACGTGCTGAGAAAGCCTTGGAATCAGCCGGGAATTGGGGCATCTATGACATGATGGGTGGAGGTGGAATCTCTACGCATATCAAGCGCAGCCGTATGGATGATGCGCAAGTAGCTATTATGGATGCGGGCAAGCGTCTTCGACGTTTTCAGAAAGAGTTGGAAGATGTAGAGATGGCAGTTAATGCAGATTTGAATCTGGGTGGTTTGCTGTCTTTTGCAGACTATTTCTTTGATAATTTCTTTGTGGATTGGATGATTCAGGACAAAATTCGCAGTGCCGAAAAACAGGTTAAACACGGGCTAAGCATGGTGAGTCAGACATTACAGGTATTACAGAGTGAAATTAAGGATCACGAATCCCGGCTTGACGTTCAGGAGCGTCAGTATCGCGATTATGTTGAACATGCGTGACTAGGTCGTGTCTTAAAACTCGCTGAAGTGCATCTTTTACCGTCTTTTCGCCCCCTGCCGCGTCACTTTCCCTTGACGTGCCCCGGCACGCCTGCGGTAAACTTCCTTGCTTGGAACGAAAACCCGACAAAATCTGCTTCCTTCGGACTTTTCAGACACTCCCTAAACTAATGAACGTATTTTTATGTACCGTATTTCGCATTGTTGCCGTTTGGAATAATAAAGGACACATTCCTCTCTCACACGTATTGATCATGTGCAGAGTGGGCGTGTCCTTTTGTCGTTAATTCCATTCAGTAAATTGAGTCAAGTAAAGTGAACTGAAAAATGAATGAAGGTAATTGTTTATTTACTTCGTGGTAATGTATGCGGCAAGTAGCCGGGCTGTATTGATCACCGCTTTTTTGTGCGTGCGCTCCATGGAGTGCGAAGCGTGAACTCCGGGGCCGATTAGAGCAGCGCGAATGTTGTTGCCGCCACGCAGAGCAGCACTACCATCTGACCCGTATTGGGGATAAATATCTACTACATAGTCCATGCCGTCCTGTTTGGCTAGCTCGATAAGACGGCTTGTCATATCGTAGTCATAAGGACCGGAAGAGTCTTTTGCACAAATAGACACATCGGTCTCTTTGCAGCTTAGGTCATCACCCATAGCGCCCATATCTACAGCTATCATTTCACTGATTTCAGCTGGGATATAGGCAGCTCCGTGTCCAACTTCTTCATAGTTGGATATCAGCAGAGAAACATTATGTACCGGTTTCCAGCCTTCACGATGTGCAGATTCAAGGATACCAAATAGGGCAGCCACACTGGCTTTATCATCCAGATGGCGGGATTTGATGTAACCGCTTGGAGTGATGACAGCCCGTGCATCAAAGGAGATGAAGTCACCTACATTAATGCCCAGATTTAAAACATCCTCTTTGGAAGATACGACTTCATCGATCCGGACTTCCATATGGTTTTCTGAACGCTCGAACGTACGGGCATCCGGATATACGTGCACAGATGGATGTAAAGAGAGGATCGTTCCCGTGTACACTTTGCCGTCTCTTGTGTGAATGGAGCAATACTCGTTCTCGATGCTATGCATCGTAAAACCGCCTACAGAGGTCAGTTTTAGGGTGCCGTAAGAAGTAATCGATCGCACCATTGCACCAAGCGTGTCTACATGCGCACTTAGAGCAACGGTTCTGGAAGGATCTTTACCAGGCAACGTGAGCATAGCTCCACCTTTGTTGTTCAGTTCACAGGAAATGTTCAGGGATCCAGCTTCATTGCGAATCATCTCCATAATGTGATGGGTGTATCCGCTGGGACTGGGTGTATCGAGTAATTTTTTTAAGAAAGAAAGAACGTAAGATTCATCAATGGTAAAACTCATTATTATAGTCCTCCTTAATCATGCAGGCGCTGGTCGAACAGAATACAGCCTGTCTGGGGAGAATGTCTGTCCATTCCGATCCACCAGCAGGCTGTCTCTGCTTCACAACGTACCTGTATTGTTTCCTTTGTGCTGAGCTTGGATTGAATCGTTGTGCAACTGTTGATCATATTCAGATTCGTTTGGACTTACGGAATCCAGATTGTCGTACGAAACAGATGCAGGAGCGCTGGCTACAGAAGCTTCCAGTTCAGCTACACGAAGGTGTAGGCGTTTGTTCTCCCGTTGCAATCGATATTGACGGTAAATCCCGTAAGAACCTACAATAATACCCCCAATTAACGTACAGCCTAGAATCAGCAAAATCAATGGAACCCGAACCGTATTGAACAAGAGGTTAACCTGAACAGAATCTACATTGATGACTGCGAAAATTCCTGTCAGCAGTGCAAAAACAAGACCTGCTATAAGCGCCCATTGCATTTTCATGATGTTGCCTCCTTGTTGTGGACCAATTGCGAACTAGAATGCATTACCCTTTTTCATACGAACTGTATCTTGTTTGATTATAAAATCCCTTGCCCGTCTGGGCAAGGGATATAGATTACAGGGGATTGCAACCTTATTTGGTTAACTGTTCCATCTGTTCGATCAATTCCTTGAAAACACTCATCGCTTCATGAATAGGCTGCGGTGTCGACATATCGACACCCGCTTTTTTCAAAATATTGATGGAGTAGTCACTGCCGCCACTCTTCAGGAAACCGAGATAACGATCCACTGCAGGTTGACCTTCTTCCAGGATTTGCTTGGAGAAGCTGGTTGCTGCCGAGAATCCGGTAGCATATTTATAAACATAGAAGCTGTTATAGAAGTGGGGGATACGTGCCCATTCCATCTCGATATCTTTATCAACGACCATATCTTTACCATGATATTGTACATTCAGATCATAGTAAATTTCGGATAGAAGCTGTGGTGTAAGTGCTTCACCCTGTTCTGCACGTTCATGAATAATTTTCTCGAACTCAGCGAACATGGTCTGACGGAATACTGTCGTTCTGAACTGATCTGCATAATACGTAAGTAAATACAGTTTTTCCTTCGGATCAGTGGATTTATTCAACATGTAATCCATGAGCAGAGCTTCGTTTGTCGTGGAAGCGACTTCTGCAAGGAAGATCGTATACTGTGCATCACGATACGAAAGGGTGGTATCTGAATAATGCGAATGTAACGCATGACCCATCTCATGTGCCAATGTGAACATGCTGTTCAGATTGTCCTTATGGTTGAGCAGTACATATGGGTGAGTGCCATAAGCACCCCAAGCATAAGCGCCTGAGCGTTTGTTCTCATTCTCGTAAACATCAATCCAGCGATTATCGTATCCAGCTTGAAGCGCGTCTGCATATTCTTTGCCGAGCGGCGCCAGACCTTCCTTCACGGTCTTTTTAGCTTCCTCATAGGTAATGTCCATTTTGTATTCATCCACAAGTGGAGCGAACAGATCGTACATGTGTAGCTGGTCTACACCAAGCAACTTTTTACGTAGATCCATATAACGGTGCAAGAGTGGAAGGCTTTCATGGATCGTGTCTACCAGGTTGTTATATACATCCGTTGGGATGTTGTCACCATACAGGTTCATTTCCATTACAGAAGGATACTTCCGCACGTTGGCATAAAACATATTTTTGGTTACGTTGGCATTCAGTGCTGCGGCAATCGTATTTTTCTGTTTTGCATAGGTTTCATATACTGCTTTGAAAGCACGTTCCCGCACTTCACGGTTGGGATTCTCCAGAAACTGAATGTAGCTGCCATGAGTCAATTCAACTTCTTTGCCATTCTCATCCTTAATACGTGGAAACTTAAGATCTGCATTGTTCAACATGCTGAAAATGGTTTGGGGAGCCTGAGAAAGGTTGCCGACCTGTGCAAGCAGTGCTTCTTCAGCCTGACTTAACACATGAGCCTTTTCCCGCTTCATCTCTTCTAGGGTAAAGGTGTATGCGGATAGTTTTTCATTTTTAATGAGAGCGTCAAGCTCTGAATCCGGTAAAGAAAGAATCTCGGGTGTAACAAAGGAAAGTGCTTCCCCTACCCGTACACCGAGCTTCTGAGCTTTTTGGGAAAGGCTTTGATATGTAGGATTGGCTGTGTCTTCATCTTGATGCATGCGAGCATATACGAAAAGACGCTCAAGCTTGAGCCCGATTTCGTCTTCGAATTCGAAGCTGGCTTTGAGGACGTCCGGCTGATTTAATTTGCCTTGGAATTCGGAGGCTTTTTTCAACATAGAAGATACTTCTTCATATTCCTGATCCCAAGCCTTCTGATCTGCAAATAAATCTTCCAGTTTCCAAGTGTGCTCGGCTGGTACTTCGGAACGTTTCAATAGTTTACTCATGGGAATCCTCCTTTGATTATGTGCTTGATGTGCTGAAAATACCGGCATAGCCGCCTTCGTCCCCTGTGCAGATGCGGCAGGAGATGAAGGAATCAGACTAAGAGTCAGAAGAATGAATAACGATTTTTGATATTTCAACAGCCTTCCTCCTTACCATACGAATAACTTAGAAAAATTACATCCAAATTACTTCGTATAGTATGACCTGGGCAGAGCTGAAATATTTGAGCGCCTTGAACCACGTGTAAGCACACCCAGTATCTTGAATCAGGCTCCCATGTTAACGAGGTAATATACGATAAGGAAAAAAGCGAAACAAACGAGCAGGGTAGCAATTAGAGCCATTCCCCTTCTTAGACGATCCGGGACGGAATTACGTCCTAGGATCAGAGCGAACCCGAGTGCAAAGGCAAGGATGATAAAGATAACGACATTGCCTGAATCCAGCTGCATCGATTAAACTCCCTTAAAGGCAGCCATCAGCGCACGCCATTCCTCTTCGCGATTCTCGAAGTCTTCCTTTGGGAAACGGCGCTCAGCCCAGTGCATCAACGCAGGACGGCTGAGGAAGGTATGGCATTCTTCGCCCCACTCTTCGGAAATTTCTCGCAGAACGAGATATTTGCCTTGGACTTCTACAGTCATCATATTCCACTTGTCTGTTTTGTATATTTCGTGTTTTTTTATCATAGGTAGTCTCCAAACTAACGGTTTTGGTAAAATGATACCGTACCCTACGATGCAAAGCAAATTATTTCATCGTTTTTGGAAAAGATAAATTGCAAAATGGAAGCCCATACAGTATAATAAAGGTATTCGCCATAGATGGCGATATTTTTAGGAGGTTGTTCATTTGAAAGGTACAGTTAAATGGTTTAACGCAGAAAAAGGCTATGGCTTTATTTCAGTTGAAGGCGGCGAGGACGTATTTGTACATTTCTCCGCAATCCAAGGCGACGGCTTCAAAACTTTGGAAGAAGGTCAAGCGGTAGAATTCGAAATCACTGATGGAAACCGTGGTCCTCAAGCAGCTAACGTAACTAAATTGTAAGATTTTTCCGGTACACACGGACTTCTTATAAATGATCTATTATAGCTGAACATAACAAACACAAGCACAGTCCCCATTCGGAGGCTGTGCTTTTTTTGATCTTACAAAACTCACGATGAACGGCTGGTAAAAGTACGAATGAATTGAGTACCAAAGCCAATCAAGGCAGCCAGGGCAAAGGCCATCGCCGTGAGATAAAACGTGTGACGCCCGGTAAGCTCCAGAAGCAAGCCCCCCAAGGTTCCGCTTAACAGTCCAGAAGCGCTCGACCATACAATGGTAAAGAGAGCCATGCCCGTTGCCCGATAGTCATCGGGGACAAGCCGGGTTACATAACGAACGGCAGTGACATAGAAGATACCGAAGGTAACGCTGTGCATGGTCTGAATAAGTACCACAGCAGTAGGTGTGTGTGAAACAGACATGAGCAGTAAACGAACCGTATACATTAAGGCTGCCAAGGTGAGGAGTGGAAGCTCTTTATACTTGTTGCCGTACTTGCTCAATAACAAAAATATTGGAATCTCACTGACAGAGGAGATGAGTAAGGCCCAGCCGATCAATCCCTCACTTGCACCCAAGTCTTTGAGTGTTATTGTCAAAAAGGCTTCGTTCATCCGATGTCCCATAGCGAGCAGGAACACACAACCGAAAAAAGCAAGAACATCTCTGCGCTTCAAGATAGCCCACAAACCGGATAATTCCATTTTGCTGCCGCCACCGGAGGGTTGATCACGTAATTGGAAGCTAATCAGTAAGGTTACAGTTGCTAGGCTGATACAGATCCACATTGTCCATTCGGGACCAAAAGATCCGAGTACATATCCAATGCTAAGTGCAAAAAAAGCGTATCCGATCGAGCCAAAGACCCGAATGGACGTGAAATTTCGGCCATATTTGCTTGCTGTAGTGATCGCCATCGTATCGGAAAGCGGGTAGACCGGATAATAGAAAAAGTAAAATAAGGTTACAAGTACAAACACTTCGCCGAAGCTTGATGCATTGGCCAAGAGTACACCAGTGACTAATTGCCCGCCAAGCAATAGAATCATTACTTTCCGTACAGTCTTGTATTTGTCGCTCGCCATACTCCAGAACATGTTAGAGAATACAGAGATGAGAGGACCAATGCCATACAAATAACCAATCTCGGCCGGGCTGAAGCCGAGATGGCTGAAGTAAAGTTGAAAGTAGGATACCACGAGTGCGGTGGACCCGAAGATGGTGAACATCAGTGCCCGAAGCCAGTTCTGATCTGGTCGGGCCATATGACTTGATTTCATGTTGAGAAGCTCCATTCTTAAATACAATTCAATATTTAATTGTTTTTGATCATTGATTTTCTGAATTTCACTAGCCTTTCATGGATGAAGACCCTCGAGATGGTGGGACAGACATCGTTGGTTCTTTTTGCGTGCGCCGGATGACCAGCCAGACGATAATCAGTTCTGCAAGCAAACCGATTGACTGGGCGGCTGCCCCAATCATACCGTTCCATGCGGGGAAGATGCTGACGAGAATGAGCAACACTATGATGGTGCAGATGGCATTGGCACTCTGCGAACGAAACATCGTTTTGGTCTGTCCGCGAAGCAGGATGAGGCCGTTACTGAAATCCAGGAATGGGGAAATCAGTGGGAAGAGCACAAAAACGCGCAGTGTCCAGAGACTTTGTTCAAGCAGCTGTCCCTGAACGCTCATCATATTCTCTAATACCCATGGTCCCAGTGGGGTATACGCAATGGACACAGTCATAAAGAACGGAATAAAACCAGTAACAAGTGCGAATTTCTTGACGAGCTTCGCATCAATCAGATAGAAATTCAGCACGATCTGATGAATATAGGTGAAAAAACTCAGCATGAGCTGCATCAGACTGCTCGCTACAGCAAAAGAAGAGATAGCCAGCGCGATTCCAGTTGTTTTACCAAGCACAATGTTGATCACGGGACCTATAAAAAGTGCTACAAAACTGGAAAGAAGCAAGGGCTTGTAAAAACGATACACATCTCCCTTGCTCTCAACGGGATGATCCTCAAGCTTAGCAGGCATTTTCCGCATAATGCTTCTGCCCTCCAAGTAGCTGACAAGGGCTTCAATCATCATACCTGCAGCAAAGATGATAGCGCCTACACGTCCACTGTTAATGGAGTCTGTGTAGATGAAATACAGAGATAATCCATACATACCTGCTAATCGAAATATCATACCAATCGTGAGCCATTTGGTTCGGTTGTTCGTGATGATAATGCCTTGGTAGATATTACGGATGACAGAAAAAATACTCACATACATCAGGATCTCGTAAACGTCGATCACTTTGTCCAGCAGATCCGGGCTTACGCCGAATAGATATTTGAACACCCCGGTACCCACGGGGGAGTATACGATAAGAAACCCAATCAGTAAAACGCAGGCCAGAAATATTTTCGTTACAAACGTAAGAGCCTGAAAAGAGAGGCGGTCACGCACCAACGCAGAACAGGTTTGGCGAAGTAAAGTGGAGGGGCGCTCCGTGAGGGTCAGCAAACTTCCGGCAATGGCATAACTTGCAATAACAGTCTCCGGATGAGCAGAACGGGCGAGTGTGCTGTTAATGATTACGTGTGATATCGTAACTAGAGAGGCGGAAATGCCAAGTGGCACAAAAAAAGAAAATAACCGTCTCCACGAAAGTGGTTCACCTGACGACATGTCAACGACTCCTTTGATGGATAGAAATATGGATAGTATATCATAAAGTTTTGGACGGGGATGCGATTTTTTACGCGGTTTATGCGGCAGATCATTTGTACAATTAAGGGGATCATATTATAATAGGAATGGTTAAAATCGCTCTAATACGTATTCAACCAAAGTGGAGGCACATTTATTTTGAGCCAATCAAATCGAAAACGTCATCAGTACCCGCGAGGACCGCTGGCATTGATGAGAGGGGTGTACAAATACACCATTCCGGAAACGCGCAAGGCATTAGATGGATGGCGTGCTCAGGCGGAGACAATTCCAAATGAGGAATTGCGTACACAAGCACTTGCCAGTCTGAAGGATAAACAATTTCACTGTGAAGGTGGAACCGTCTATGCTTTGGCTGATATGCCGAACAGACACATACTTATTCCTTTGATCGTTTCATACCAAACCATAAGTGATTATTTGGACAATCTGTGTGACCGCAGCACCTCGATGGACCCGGATGACTTTCGTCTGCTCCATCAATCCATGCTTGATGCGGTAGATCCCGAGGCGACGCCTATCAATTATTATGCACTCCGTGAGGAGCAAGATGACGGTGGATACTTGCGGAATCTGGTGACAACATGTCAGAAGCTGACTTGTCAGCTACCGGGATATGCGTCAGCCAAGCCACAAATACAGGATCTGGCAGGCCTATACACGGACCTGCAGGTATATAAGCACATCAAACCGGAACTGAGAGAAACGGCCTTGCTCGAATGGTGGTCGGAGCATCGCCACCGCACGCCTCAGTTTCGCTGGAACGAATTTGCCGCTGCTACTGGCTCTACTCTGGGTGTATTTATGCTGTTCCTTGCTGCCAGTGACGATCAGTTGACCGAAGAGCAGGCAGTTTCAATCCACACTGCCTATTTTCCGCACGTATGTGCACTGCACATCATGCTCGATTATTTAATCGATCAGGATGAGGATCGTGCCGGTGGGGATCTCAACTTCTGCAATTATTACGAGAATGTAGAGATGATGCTGGACCGAATTGCTTTTATTGTGGAAATGGCTCGTAGTGATGTGCAGAGGATTCCGGGAAGTGCTTTTCACCGGATGATTATTGAAGGACTGATAGCCATTTACCTGTCTGATCCCAAAGTCAGCGAACAACAGGAAGTTCGTGTTGTGTCCAAACGTCTGATGAAGAAAAGCCCGATTACACGCGTGTTTTTCTTCATTTTCAGTCGCTGGATACGAAAGCATATGTAAGTCAGGTGTATTATTGCGGAGCCTGAAGTGAAACTAGAGGAGGAAGAAACATCATGACAGCAGTAAAAAAAATCGCAGTGCTAACGAGCGGTGGTGATTCACAGGGGATGAACGCGGCTGTTCGTGCGGTTGTTCGCAGCGGACTATTTCACGGATTGGAAGTGTTTGGTGTTCAACGTGGATATCAAGGGCTTTTGAACAATGACATTTTCCCAATGGATTTGCGGAGTGTGGGAGATATTATTCAGCGCGGGGGAACCGTTCTGCAATCTGCACGTTGTAAAGAGTTTTATACTGCTGAAGGGCAGCAAAAAGGGGCAGATATTTTGCGTGCGCGTGGCATTGATGGTCTCATCGTGATCGGTGGGGACGGTTCATATCATGGCGCAAACAAACTGAGCAAGCTAGGTATTAACACGATGGGCTTGCCAGGTACGATTGATAATGACATCTCATTCACGGATTATACGATCGGATTTGATACATCCGTAAGCGTTGTGGTTGATGCGGTGAACAAATTGCGTGACACGATGTCTTCGCATGAGCGTTCTTCCATCGTTGAGGTTATGGGTCGTCACTGCGGCGATATTGCGCTGCATGCCGGACTTGCTTCGGGAGCAGAAACCATTCTGGTGCCAGAAGTACCCTTTGACATGGACGAAGTGGCTGAACGTATGAAAGCCAACTTTGCACACGGCAAACGCCACAGTATTATCATCGTAGCTGAAGGTGTAGGTAAAGGCGAAGACGTGGCCAAAGAACTGATGGAACGCTGCCCGACATATGAGCCGCGTGTTACCGTTCTTGGACACATCCAGCGTGGTGGTACACCAACGCCATTTGACCGTAACCTCGCTAGCCGTCTTGGTGACTTCGCCGTTCGTAGTTTGATAGCGGGCGAGACGGATAAAGGCTGTGGACTTGTCAAAGGTGAGCTCGTTCTGACCGACATCGATAAAGTAGTAAACACCAAAAAAGAGTTCGATATGGAAACGTATGAGCTTGCACAGCGCTTGTCTCAATAAATTCTTCCAAAAAAAGAGCACAGTCCGTATGATTCGGAGTCGTGCTCTTTTATTGTATTATCAGGTTAGCCGGTAATTACTGTTTAGCCTTTTTTCTAGTCACTGTTAATGGAGTATTCTCCTTCATCTACGCGAAGAGAAGCTTGCGAGGAGAACGCTTCTTGCTTATGCGCGAAGGGGAGCTTGTTTTTGCACCCGGAAAAGCCTCCATAGAAGTGCAGTCGCCCCCACCGCGAGTCCTGCAATAAGACCAATCCAGTATCCAAATGCCCCAAGTGAAGTGTAAGTTGCCGTAAAATAACCAACGGGCAGACCGATAATCCAATAAGCAACAAAGGTAATCATCAATGCCGGATTTACATCTTTGTACCCGCGTAGCGCCCCTTGTGTAGGTGTTGCAATGGCATCCGAGATTTGGAAAAAGATTGCATAGATCAGGAAATGTTGGGTTAGTGTAATTACTTCCTGTTCATTGGAGTAAATTCGTGCAATCGACTCTCCAAAAACCACCAAAATGATCGCTGTAACCAAAGATAGCCCGATTGCTCCCCCAATGCCAAGCAGACTATACTGTTTGGCGTCTTTCAGTCGGCCTGCACCATTTTCAAAGCCAACCAGAATGGTGAGTGCCATACAGATGCTCACAGGCAACATATAGAGCGTGGAAGCGAAGTTTAATGCTGCCTGATGAGCAGCTATAGTGACCGTATCGAATCGGCTCATTAGCAGCGTGACTGCGGCAAAGATGGACGTTTCAAAAAAGGTGGCGAATCCAATGGGAACTCCGATGAGCAGGAGCTCTTTCCATTTGCTCAGAGAGATTCGTGACCATTGTCGGAAAACACCATACTGAGCAAACGGCTCCATGCGATGGGCAAAAAACAGGCTGATCAGAAAAATAAGCCAATATGTACAAGCTGTAGCTACACCTGCGCCAACACCGCCTAATTGAGGGAACCCAAAGCGTCCAAAGATAAGCAGATAGTTCAGCAAAATATTGACGGGAAGCGAAACGAGTGTGATGAGCATGGTGACACGTGTCTGTCCCAGTGCGTCCATAAAACTGCGCAGCACAGTGTATCCGAACAGTGGCATGATACCAAAGGCAAGCGCGCACAGGAAATAAAACGCTACATTTGCAACATGCGGCTCCAGAGGCATTCCTCTTAAAATGGGACTCAGCAGAAGAGCGCCTGCTCCGAGCACAATGAGACCGACTGCTATTCCAAGGTAAAGTGCCTGGATCACACTATGTCCGATCTGATCGTTCCGCCTGGAGCCAAGCAGATGAGAAACAACAGGGGTTATGCCCATCAGAATTCCGCTAAGCCCGGTTTGCACAGGCATCCATAAGCTTGTACCTATTGCTACTCCTGCGAGATCGGCGGGGGAGAATTTACCGGACATGTTGGTATCGAAAAATGACATGGCCGAAAGTGCGATCTGAGTAGTAAAGATGGGCAAAAATATAATCAGGAACTGTCTGATTTTCTGTGGGAAACTCGATGTATTCATATTCACTAAAAATGCCTCGCGATCTATATAGTTATCATGCTGATGTCACATCAGACAGCTATTAATTGTAGAGGATTTTTACGGATTTGGATAGTGTAGCAGGTGGATAGGAGTTAGAAATGGATCTCGTGAAGTTACCGATTACAGTAAAATGATGACAGTAAAACATTAAAACCCCGTTCCCACTACAAATGGAACGAGGTTGAGAGAAAGAATGTTTGCAACCTGAGGATGATCAATGAGGTCAAATGAATATTTGTGATTATAAGTCCAATTTATTTGTATTGTACACCAGGTGTGTAGCGATTGGAGGCATTCCACAGCAGATATTCATCCACGTTCATTTCCTTCATCGCCCTGATCTGATCTTCTACCTGTTTTTTGCCATATTTGATATAATGTCCGCTACCCAGCCAGCTTGCCGTGAAGTCTTGAATCCATGGACGAATAACCGGTTTGAGTTCTTTCGTGGGGTCAAGTTTCTTATGCGTATCCTTCATGGAACCTTTAATCGTAGTGTAGGGGTCTTTGTCAGGGTCTTTCACGCCATACCAGCCGGTAGAATAATGACTTGGATAGACCATAGGCGAGATGACATCCACGTTTTCCGATATTTTCACAAAATCCTGACCAATGCCTTCGGCTGCAGGTACGGAGGCAGCATATCCAAATATATCTACCGAAACTCGGACACCGAGTGGTGCAAGCTCTTTACGTGCGTATTGCACGAATTCTGCGACAACGTCAACGCGTGATTGATCGGTTTGCGAGTACTTCAGTTTATCTGCACGCGTTTCGAATCCCTCGGGAAAGCGAACGTAATCAAACTGAATTTCCTTGAAACCAAGCTTGGCAGCTTCTTTGGCAATTTCAATGTTATAATCCCAGACTTCCTTGCTGTAGGGATTCACGAAACTGTCTCCTTTGCCGTTGGCCCACACAGAGCCGTCTTGATCACGAAATGAAAGCTCGGGGTTCTTTTTGGCCAAAATGGTGTCTTTGAATACAACGATACGCGCAATGGGATAAACCTTGTGTTTTTCTAATCGTTTCATCAAGGCGTTGATATCCCGAATGAAGGACTTTGCTTCGCCCATTTGGTTCACTGCTGTGTTTTTCGTAGGGTAGGTAATGTATCCGAGATCATCTTTGACATCAATAACCATAGCATTCAGTTCAGTTTGATCTGTTAGTTCGAGCAATTGCGCCATACGGGCACCACCTGCACTGTATGCGGTGACATATATGCCTTTAACAATAGGGGCGTCGGGTTGAGGGTCTACCTTGGCAGGCGGGTTGCTAGCGTCGATGATGACTTGTTCTTTTTGTGATTGGATAATGGCAGTGTTTAAACTGCTGCTTAATGAGGGTAGTTGACTATTATTGCTATGACCCAGATCCGCAGTGACCGACGTTCCTCCGAAACTTCCCAAGGCCATTGCGAACAAGGCCCATAGTATGTTCATACTTTTCCACTCCCTTTATGTACATTCCATAATTGAATTATAYAGCAAAGCCTCCGTGCTTTTAACCATATTGATCCTTTTATGAAACAAGTGGGAAAGTGAAAACCGCTTCCTGACTGAGGAAGTCCCTCGTCAAGAAGCGGCGTAAACGGTCTGAAAAAATTATTGGATATATACATCATTTTGATGCTCACAAATACTGTACTGAATGATTTCCATTGCATCTCCCTGTTCCAGGATGCCCAGCCCATCCCGGAGAACAATCAAAGAGTCGAGTTCATTCGGTTTCAAGAAAGGGAGCATTTCCGGGCACCATTTGTTGACAATTTCAAACAGTTTTACCGTTTCCGTATCCACAATAATCACCCTTTCCTACTCGAATTCCAAAATGGTAATTCATTCGGCGCGAATCGGGAAAGCATATGGCTTTGTGAAAAGTAAAGGTTATAACCTGCTTACAACATATTTAAGAGCGCTGCATCATTATTATACCACAAAGTTATGAATTGTTAACGGGCGGGTGCCTAGCTGCGGCGGAATGAACCCATAACGCCCACCGTTTCCACGATGTTAACAAAAGCCTTCGGATCAGTTTCTTTGATAATCCGTTTGATCTCAACCAATTCGTAACGGGTTGTCACAGTCATTAACATATCCTTTTCAATGTCCGTGTATGCCCCTTGCGTTTTAATTTTTGTAACTCCACGCGGTCTGCTCAGCAGTTTTTTCAACATGGCTTCGGTTTCGTTCGTGATAATGTACAACGTTACTTTGATATGACTGATATGAATGAGATCCAGCACTTTGCCTGTAACATAGATCGACACCATGGAGGCGAGAGCGCTGTTCCAGTTATTGTTCAGGTAACCGGCTAGTAGAATGATAGCTCCGTTCATACCTGCCATGACGGTTCCGATTGGGAAATCACGATTTCTTGTGAATATAGAGCCTACAATATCCAGACCTCCAGTAGAGCCGCCAACTCGGAAGGATACCCCTGTGCCGAGTCCAACAAGCACTCCGCCAAACACACAGCTTAAGAGTGGATCGGAGGAGACAGCAGAAACAGGCAGCAGTCCAATAAACCAGGAGGTGGCTGCTACCGACACAATACTCAATATAATGAAACGTCGTCCAAGAATAAACCAACCTGCTATGAGCAGAGGGATGTTAAGAACAAAATACATTATACTAAGGTTCAGATTTGTAAAATAACCTAAAAGCATGGAAATACCGGATACTCCACCGCTGAGAAGCTGATGGGGTACCAAAAACCAATTGAAGCCGCAAGCAATCGCCGCAGCACCCAAAATGATCACTAAAGAGTGCCATATTATTTTGGGCAATTTAATCACCTCATTTTTATTTAAAACCAGATTGCTGGTAATCTTGAATAGTTTTATGATATAATGATTTGTGGATATTCTTGAGTAGGAAACTTTTCCCAAATCGATAGCTAAAATTTGAAATGTTTCAAACCCATGATTGTAGTTTTAGTCTTATCTTGGGGACCCATTCATGGAATTATGTTCGTTCATGAAAATAATTCGTCCCGTTGGGATACCCTATAAATATTAACGCTACTTAAGAATACAGACAACAAAGTGGATTGTCCACCATGTCCACCATATAAAAGGAGTATGAATAATTTTGACAAATTTAAATTTCACAGATTTCAATCTTGAACCACTGGTGCTGCAAGCCATCACTGAGCTCGGGTTTGAAGAAGCAACGCCGATTCAATCCAAATCAATTCCTCTGGCACTTGAAGGCAGAGATTTGATCGGTCAAGCTCAAACAGGTACGGGTAAAACAGCGGCATTCGGTATTCCGTTGATCAGCAAAATCTCCAAAACGGATGATAAAATCCGCGCCCTCATTATGGCACCTACACGTGAACTTGCGATCCAAGTCGCTGAAGAGATCGAAAAACTCACTCGTTTCAAAGGTCTGCGCTCCCTGCCAATCTACGGCGGACAAGACATCGTACGTCAGATTCGTGCATTGAAAAGAAAACCACAGATTATCATCGGTACACCGGGACGTCTCCTTGACCACATCAACCGCAAAACAATCAAACTTGATGATGTACAAACTGTTGTATTGGACGAAGCAGATGAAATGCTCGATATGGGATTCATGGAGGATATCCAATCCATCCTGAAACAAGTTCCAGACGAGCGTCAAACGATGTTGTTCTCTGCAACAATGCCTCCTAATATTCAAAAATTGGCTCAACAATTCTTAAATAATCCAGAACACGTTTCTGTTATTCCTAAACAAGTCAGCGCTCCGTTGATTGATCAGGCTTATATTGAAGTTCCTGAGCGTCAAAAATTCGAGGCACTTAGCCGTTTGCTGGATATGGAATCTCCAGAACTGGCTATCGTATTCGGACGCACAAAGCGTCGTGTTGACGAATTGGCTGAAGCTTTGCAAAAACGTGGATATTCGGCTGACGGTCTTCATGGTGACTTGTCTCAAAACCAACGTGATACAGTAATGCGTAAGTTCCGTGATGGCAGCATTGATGTACTCGTTGCTACAGACGTAGCCGCTCGTGGTCTCGATGTATCCGGCGTAACACATGTAGTTAACTTTGACCTTCCGCAAGACCCTGAAAGCTATGTTCACCGTATTGGTCGTACAGGTCGTGCGGGTAAAGAGGGTGCAGCATGGTCTTTCGTAACACCACGTGAGATTGATCACCTGCACTTCATCGAGCGTGTAACACGTCACCGTATTCCGCGTAAACCTTTGCCAACAATGGCAGAAGCGGTTGAAGGAAAACAACGTGTAACGGCTGAACGTCTCCTGGAGATTGTTCAATCCGGTGAACTCAATGAATACAAAGGTATCGCTATTCAAATGCTGGAGCAGTACGATTCTGTACAATTGCTGTCCGYAGCTTTGAAACTCCTGACAGGTGATAAAAAAGATGCTCAGGTGGATCTGACTCCTGAAGATCCGATCCGTGCAAAACGCCGCAGACCAGATGTACGTTCGGGCGGACGTAAACCATCAGGTTACAGCGGTAACCGTAGCAGCAGCGGAAGCAGCGGCGGTGGCTACAACCGTGATCGCAACAGCAGCGGCGGCGGACGTGGCGGTTATAATCGCGACCGTAACACTGGTGGAAGTAGCAGCGGCGGAAGCGGAAGCTACAACCGTGATCGCAAACCGCGTCCAAGCAACAACGAAGGACGTCGTCCTGCTAGAGACAACTCTTTCGAATAAGTGTAATATTAACGAGGATGGGGCAGGATGCTGCTCCGTCCTTTTTACTTTGTTGATTTTCACAAAATTTCCATTTATTAGAGTTGTGAGGTTAAGTCAGAGGGATCTTCTTTCGGGAAGTGCTGGCTTTTCCTATATATAATAAGGTATATTAATATTAGAATTCAGGTTACACGCAAGGTGCGGAGGAGGAGAAATGTTTGGAATTTAAAGGAGCTATGGGCGGGCTTTACCGACTGACAGAATGGATCACAAGACTGGCCGCAAGCAATCTCTTGTGGGCGATCTGTTCGTCACCGTTCTTGTTTTTCATGATTATGAAACTGCTCGTCATGCAGCAGAATCTCGCGAACGAATCATTACAAATGAACTGGGCTATTGCCATTGTGGCACCGCTTACACTGTTTCCGGCAACCTCAGCTTTGTTCACGGTTGTTCGTAAATGGAATATGGGAGATACGGATGTGCCGATCTTCCGTACATTCTTTACAGGTTACAAGGATAACTACAAACAAAGTTTAATCGGGGGCATTTTTTACACACTACTGTTCGCGATCATGTATCTGGACTATACGGTTTATATGACGCAGTTCCGTAATATGCAACTGGTTGGCATAATTATGCTCGTGTTGTTGCTGTTGTTGTTTGTATCCCTGTTTAACTTCTTTTCTATGGTTGTACATTACCATATGTCGATCGGCCTTATTATCAAAAATGCAGTTCTGTTAACGTTGATTCGACCTTTCCGTGTGTTCTCCACATTACTGGGAAGCGGGTTGCTGTTCTATTTCGGATTGCGTTATCCGGTGCTGTTTATCTTCTTCATTATGAGCATCGTGGCTTGGTTTGCATTTTTTAACTTCTATGCTACCTATAACAAAATGCAGGAGCAGATGCAAAAGATTCAATTACAGAAAGAAGAAGAAGAGGCCGCTGCACTGGCTGAGAAATCAGGAGAACAGGATGAAGTGCAGAGTTCTGAACCTGCTGACAATAAAGAGTTTACACAGCAAAAATAAAACATGCCTGTATGGCATTTACTTTTTACACAGTTAGGGATATAATAATTGTACATCCTGCGATGTACGTTTCGGTTATTCGTTGTTTTGAACCAATGATGATGTCTTCGGGAGATTAATACAAAATGTTGCTGAAAAGCCCTGTCTATACGACATGGGGACTTCAAATGCATTTTTGCAGTCACCCACCTGCCAAGCAGGTTCATAAGACAATGTAGCCGGACGGCATAGGCGGGTTTCTAATTTTACAATGTACAGCACCCTGACTTTCCTTGTTACGAGGAAACCGGGGTGTTTTTATGTGGGTTTATGGATGGATCCGATAAATAATTGGATTCGGATTATTGTTGATCCGTGTATTTTTGTTAAATATGATGCTTACCCTTTTGTTACTACTTGAACAATGTTACACTAGAATACATAATGGAACGGTTACACTCAAAGGAGGAAGGGTCTTGACCTTAAAGAGAACGCTCGTCGGTATCATCCGAAGTATGGAGGGAACCAGCGATCGAGCCAAGGATCCCAAATTAAAAACAAGGTATTACAATTTATCTAAAGAGAAAGCTTGGGAAGAAGTTTCTTCGACACTCAAAAAAATTCCGGGATATAAAGTGCTCCATGAAGTGCACTCGGTAGGTGAAATTATACTGGAGAAACGCACGACGTTTGGGCGCACGATGGATATTACGGTATCCATTATTTCAGTAAGTCCTGTTCGGAGTGCGGTGGATATGTACTCTGCTTCTCGCGGTTCAATGGGGGATCTTGGTTCAAACTATCGTACGATTATGCACTTGTTCTCTGTACTAGATAAAAAGCTTAGCAAGTATAAGGCGAATGAGTGAAATAAATGATGAGATAATAAAAAGCGAGAGAAGGCTGACCTTCCTCGCTTTTATTCTGCACATATGAAAGTTGTTTTACAGCAAAGCTTTTACAGCAGCGATGGCTTGCTCGAAGTTAGGGGAGTCCGTCATCTCAGGCAGATACTCCACATATGTAATTTTGTCTTCGGCATCCACAACAAAAATAGAACGCATGTCGAGTTGGAATTCTTTGATCAGAACACCATAGTTTTCGCCGAAAGAGCGTGTTTTGTAATCGGAAAGTGTAACTACACGATCAACGCCCGCTGCACCGCACCAACGTTCCTGTGCGAATGGAAGGTCTACGCTGACGGTAAGAACAACAACGTTCTCTCCGAGATCGGCAGCTTCAACGTTGAAGCGGCGAGTCTGTGCATCACATACGCCAGTGTCCAGGGAAGGAACAACGCTGATTAATTTGATCTTGCCTGCGAAGTCTTTCAGGGATGCATCTTCAATCAAGTTTTTGCTCACAGTGAAGTCAGGTGCCTGATCGCCCACTTTCAATTCGGGTCCGATCAATGTGATAGGGTTGCCTTTGAATGTGGCTGCGCCTTTACGTTCTTGTGTCATAAATAATGTTCCTCCTTATAAATTGGTGATCCGTGCCAGAATCCATTATAATCTTTTATGAAAGACATTGTCCAATCTGGGCTTGTATCTTTACGATGGATTTAAAAGATAGGTCTGATTTTAACAGGGTGGAGTGAAAGTAAAAATCTATGATATTTATTCGTTATGAAAATTGGAAAGATTATTTGAAGTACTTCCCTTTGACGTCGATTTTTTTAATTGCAAATGTTGTTATGTTTATCGTGTTAACGGTTAATGGCGGGGCGAGAAGTATTCCGGCTTTGTTTCATTTTGGAGCATTGATTAATGACGGTGCGTACTTGAATGAGTGGTGGCGTTATGTAACAGCAATGTTTCTTCATGGAGGTTTTGATCATCTGTTGTTCAACAGTTTTGCGCTCATTGTATTTGCTCCTCCTTTAGAGCGATTGCTTGGGTCTGTGAGATATGGCGTATTGTATCTGGGTGGAGGTGTAGTAGGGAACATTCTGGCCATTGCGTGGTACAAATCGATTGGTGAGCTTACCATTTTGTTAGGGGCATCTGGCGCGATCTATGCCGTCTATGGTGCGTTTCTCTACATAGCGCTGTTCCAACGGAACATCATGGATGAGACATCACGCAAAACGTTGTATACGTTGTTGCTATTCGGTATCATTTTTTCCTTTGCAGTTGCAAACGTCAGCTGGATGGCACATTTGGGTGGTTTACTCGGAGGGTTCTTTATTTATGGTTTGATCATTCGCTTGTGGCAACCTCGCATCTTCAGGAAATAGTCGGAACGTTCTTAAGATGGAATGCGGTCAACGATATTGCAGGGTATAACAGATTGGAGCGATCAGGCAAGTGGAATTAAGACAGTTACATTATTTTCTAAAAGTAGCACAGAAGGAACATGTTACACAGGCGGCAGAAGAGTTGCACGTGGCACAGTCTGCGGTCAGCAGACAGATTCATCAGCTGGAAGAGGAGCTTGGTGTTGATCTTTTTATGCAAAAAGGACGTAATTTGCAATTAACTGCGGTAGGGCAGCTTTTTTGCAAACGGGTTGAAGGTATTTTGAAGGATTTGGACAAAGCTGTGGGTGAAGTGCATGAGTTTCTTGACCCCGAACATGGGGAGATTCGGATCGGCTTCCCGCATAGTTTAGGAATTCATCTCATCCCTTCTGTAGTAGCGGCTTTTCGTCAGAAGTATCCGAATGTGAAATTCAGATTCAAGCAGGGGATGTACCCGACTTTGATACGGGATGTATTGTCAGCGGAAGTGGATTTGGCGTTTATTTCACCATTTCCGGAAAAGCATGACCAAGTGGCTGGTGATATTGTGCTGACAGAGGAGTTACACGCCATTCTGCCGCCGAATCATCCGTTAGCAGAAGAAGAGACGATTGCACTGGAGCAGCTGAAGGATGAGAAATTTGTATTATTCAGCAAAGGTTACTCCCTGCGGCCTATTGTGTGGCATGCTTGTCTGGAAGCTGGGTTCACACCAAAAATTGCTTTTGAGGGTGAGGAGACGGACACGATCCGTGGTTTGGTAGCGGCGGGTATGGGAGTCAGTCTGCTACCGGAAATGGCGTTATTCCAGACGAATCCCCTACAACCTGCACATGTGGCGATTTCTCATCCGAAAGTAACACGAACGATTGGATTGATTCACCGTGCAGATGATAAACTGCCGCTCGTTGCGCAGTCTTTCCGTTCGTTTTTACTTCAATACTTCGGTTTACAACAAAACAATACCCCATCCGGATAACGGTGGGGTATTGTTTTTGTTTATTTAGCTTATTCATTTAACAGTTAAAACATTTAATCACGGCTGTTAAAGATCCCGATGTAACGAATCAGTTCAAGTAAAGAGATCAATGCAGCGGCAACATAAGTCAACGCGGCGGCGTTCAACACTTTGGCTACGCCTTTTTCTTCTTCGTTACGGATATAACCTTCAGATACCATAATCTCACGAGCTCGATTACTTGCGTTAAACTCGACCGGCAATGTAATCAATTGGAATGCGACAGTAACGGAGAAGAAGATAATCCCGATACCGACCAGGTTCATCGCGTTAAAGATGAAACCCGCGATCAACAGGAATGGTGCAAGTCCAGATGCGAAGTTTACAATTGGAAAGATGCGGTGACGCAATGCTAGCATAGGGTAACTTTCCTTATGCTGAATGGCATGACCTACTTCGTGACAAGCAACAGATAAGGCCGAGATGGACTTTTCATAATATACAGGTTCTGACAAACGTACAACCCGGTTGATCGGATCGTAGTGGTCTGAAAGTGAACCGCGAACCGGTTCGATCGGTACATCGTGCAGGCCATTGGCATCAAGCATATGACGAGCTGCATCATAACCGGTCATTCCGTTCTGATTGGGTACTTCTGACCAGCGTCTAAAGGTACCTTTAACGCGAAATTGCGCCCATAACGAGAGCAAAAAGGCGATGATGATCAATACGAACATACCGTTATTAAAACTCATATCCATTCCTCCGCTTTCATAATAAGCTACATCATGGTGTTCTCAAGCAAGATTTTCAATGCTTCCATCGTGCCGGCGCTTTTGGTAAGTAGTCCTGCCATCATCTTGCGAGCTTGTGCAGGTTTCATCTCTCCAAGCAGTGGTTTAAGTTCATTGACTTCTCGCTCAAGTTGCTGCACATGGAGTTCAAGTGTTGTCAGTTTGCTGGCTACTTGTTCTTCTGTGCTGACCAGACGCCACTTTTCAAGAGATTGTTTAATCTCTTCGAGACTATACTTCTCTTGTTTCATCTGTACAATACGTTCAAGTCTGGTTAAGGTTTCATGACTGTAAAGACGATAATTTTTTTGTGTACGTTCTTCGGGAGCTATTAACCCGAGCTTTGTGTAATAGTCAATTGTCCGTTCGCTTACACCAGCCGTTTTGGCGAGTTCGCCAATTCGAAAAAGTTTCATATCCCCAATGATATTCACCTCGCTTGCAAGTTCAAATGTAGGGAAATGTGGTTTCCTCATGCGCTTCACATGGAACACGCCTAATTTTTCTTACTAATAAGTATGATACATGATCATGAACCATACAGTCAAACGTTATGCTTTGATCAATAGCTTGCTTCATTTCTATATCTATGTGCTCAAAGCAAGTGATTATGTACTTAAGTGCAAGAAAAAGACGTAAGACTTTATTCCCATAAAATATTTTTGGAAATGATGAAAATACTCTTGTCAACTTTCCTTACTTCTGCTTATAATGACATTAAGAGTTTCACGATATGTTAACAAACATAACATAAGAGGGAGTGGGGTACATGAGAAAGAAATGGTTGGTTTCAATGTTAGCAATGCTTACTTTACTGGCTTTCCCAATGAGTGCATTTGCAGCGGCAGCAGAGGGCCCGAGTAATATTGAACTTCAAAGTGGTCTGAACTCTGCATTTACGTTTCTGGCTGTAGTGTTGGTGTTCTTTATGCAAGGGGGATTTGCACTCCTTGAAGCGGGTTCGACACGAATGAAAAATGCAGGACATATTGCGGGTAAGACGATCCTGACATTGGGCATTTCAGTTATTGCGTTCTGGGGGCTTGGTTTTGGCCTAGGCTTTGGTAACGGTAACGGATTCTTCGGAACAACCGGTTTCTTCATGAGTGGAGATAACATGGCAGCTTCCTTTGAATCACTTGCTTTCTCTGATGTTCCACTAACGATTAAATTTGTATTCCACCTTGCATTTGCGGCTGTCTCCCTGGCTATTGCCTGCGGTGGTATGGCAGAACGTGCAAAGATGAGTGTATATATCGTGTTTGGTACACTGTATACCATTATTATGTATCCGGTTGTTGCTCACTGGGTATGGGGCGGAGGCTGGCTCGCAGAGCTGGGTATGCAGGATTTCGCGGGTTCAACAGTCGTTCACTTGACTGGTGCAACTGCAGCGCTGGTAGCTACTATTTTGCTAAAACCACGTATCGGTAAATACAACAAAGACGGTAAACCTAACATCATTCCAGGTCACAACCAAGTATATTCCGTACTCGGGGTTATTATCCTCTGGATCGGTTGGTTTGGTTTCAACCCAGGTAGCACATTGTCCGCAATGGGTGAAGGATTCTTCGGTTATGTGGCACTCACTACAAACGTAGCTGCAGCTGCCGGTGGTGTTGCTGCACTGTTGATCTCCTGGGCAGTCCTCGGGAAATCAGATATTCCTAGCATGTTGAACGGGGTGCTTGCTGCACTCGTAGCGATTACTGGGGCTTGTGCTTTCGTAGAACCTTGGGCAGCGCTGGTCATTGGAGCAATCGCAGGTATCATTACATTCTTCACGGCTCAATATTTCGATCGCAAAGGTATTGATGATCCGATCTATGCGTTCTCTGTACATGGTATTGCTGGTATGTGGGGAGCCATCTCCACTGGTTTGTTCGCAACACCTGAACTTGCTGAAAAAGTAGGCGTAGGTCAAGCGGGTCTATTCTATGGCGGTGGATTCCACCAACTGGGTGTACAGTTGTTAGGTCTTGCTGGCGCATTTGCCTTCGTACTTGTGATGTCCTTCATCATTCTCGGCGGTATGAAAGCTGTAATGGGTATTCGCGTTACTGAAGAAGAAGAAACTATGGGCCTCGATCTCAGTGAACATGGTACGTATGGCTATCCTGAGCAAATGAAACATGCTGAGTCCAAATCAGGCGGTACGTTCAGCTCCTGAGGTAAACGATGATTGAAATTGCTTCAAGGAGGCTGGATGTGATGGAACCTATCTCAACAACGAATCTTTCCTGGTCTTATCAAGGGATTGATGGTGCGGCTTCTGTACATGAGCTGCGCCAGGCCCGCGTCACTTTACAGAGAGAGCTCCAGGAATCATTGTCCGCTTCCTTGTCGCTGGTCGAATGGTACGAAACGGTAAATGAACTGCATGACCGCATTGCACGGAAAGCAGTAGAGTTATGCATTCAGGGGATGGTAGAGGAGGGCTTCGGCCAGCCTCCCGTCCCCTATGCCTTTATCGTATTTGGAAGCTCCGGCAGGGAAGAAGCGACATTATGGAGTGATCAGGATAATGGCATGATTATCAGCGATACTCCGCATGCAGGAAAAGAAGAATATTTTATGGAACTAGGAGTACGTATTGCCGATCTATTGGAACAGTTGGGTTATGCCAAATGTGAGGGCAAGGTGATGTGCTCGGAGCCGCTCTGGCATAAAACATTGGCTGATTGGCAAAAGCAATTATTCGAATGGAGTTCCGACTTAAACTGGGAGCCGGTGCGTAATCTGATCATCGCTTCCGATATGCGTTTTATTGCAGGGGAAGCTAATCTTGCAGAGGCTTGGCTTACGAGCTTTTATGAACAGTTCCGCCGAGTTCCAGAGCTCTCTGATGCAGTGTTACGTAATACGGTAAAACATAAGGCGACGTTAAATATACTGGGTCGCGTAGTTACAGAGCGATTTGGTGAACACGCAGGCGGTTTTGATGTCAAATACGGTGTGTATATTCCGCTGGTCAACAGTGCCAGATTTTTGGCTTTACAGCATGGAATTCAGGAATCATCAACGTTAAAACGAATGGAGAGACTGACTTCGCTTGAGGCGCTTCCTTTTCAGTTAACGGATACGTGCCAGCGTGCGTTTACGTCTGCGCTGAAACTGCGCCGAAATACACCTGTTGTTATCCGAGAGGATTTGCAGCAGAGTGGTGGTTTTTTGGACGAAAAACAAATGAAACAAAAGCAGATTCATTATGATCTGAGAGAGACACTGGGACTCGTTAAGCGAGTGCACCGTGCTTTGCAGAGACAGTTGCGTTTTGCAGAAAGGAGACGTCCATGAGAGAGCCGGCTAGGGGCAGTACAGGGTTTTGGAATTCGCTGCGTCAGGGAGGGGTTCCTTCCGCCATCGCTTCCATTATGGGAGCCCCTACGGCGCAACATATGGCGTTCATCCGTTCCATGATGAGGGAGCAGCGTAGACCAGAAGTGTTGCATACACCTTTAAAGGAACTGGATGCAGTGGTGTTTGATCTGGAAACAACGGGCTTTTCCCCCCAGCATGGAGATGAGATTCTCTCCTTTGGTGCAGTGCGCATTCGAGGCGGTGTTGTACTGGAGGAGGAACAGTTTTACACTGTGGTACAGTCAAAGACGGCGGTGCCGAAGCATATTACTGAACTTACGGGAATTACGCAGCAGATGACAAAAGAGGCGCCAACACTTCTGAAGGGACTACATGATTTCATGTCTTTTGTTGGTGGGAATGTACTTGTTGCTCATGCGAGTGCGCATGACCGTGCTTTCCTCAATGCAGCGTTGTGGCGAACCTCCAAAGTCAGGCTGACCCATCGTTTGATTGACACGATGATGCTCGCCCGTTGGCTTGAACCCACAAGACCCGGATACGGGCTGGATGAATTACTGGACTCGAGAGGCATTCCCATCTATGGGCGACATCATGCGCTTGAAGATGCTAAAATGACGGCGCAGTTATGGTCTTGTTATCTAGAGGACATGCAACGAAAAAACATTGAGACATTGGGTGACCTCTACACTCGGTTAAGTCATGCGTAACGTTAGTGGCACCAGGCAATACGAGGGTATAGAAGACGATGCCCCTCGTCGTCGCTGTTCTTCATTCGATATAATCTGGTAAGCATTCAGGAGCATGCTTGACGTCGCCTCGTTTGAAGCTGAAGTTGAGACAGAAAGATCAGGTGCGCCAATCAGATAAGTCTGAACCACACCTGCGAAGTTCGGAAGGGCTTGCAGATCCTCCTTCGAAGGAATCGGTATTGTGCGCGGGTGGGAGTGAAAGATACCAACGATGGTACATTCGGAGTAAAAACATTGTATCCATTCCCTTTGATCGAGTGAGAAGTGATGCAGCGGGTCAGGCGCTACGTTACGAATGGGCTGAAACCGACTGATTCGTATGCCGCCCGCTGCGGTTTCACCCAGCACAACCCCGCAGGCTTCCTGCGGCAGCGAAAGATGCATGTGCCTGGACATTTCCTGTTCCACCGAGCGGGGGAGAGTTAAGGTGTTTTGCTGCCCGTGAAGTGCTGCCATTTGTATTCACCCCTCTCTCTTTTGGCTCCTGCTTATGCAGGGGTCCTTTTTATTTTATTTTGTTCCATCTGGATTGTAAAATTTTAAGGGAAAAGGGTACAATATCATAAAGGATCGTTGTGACACTATTTGGACACTTTGACTGAACAAGAGGGTGGCGAATGATGAAACGTAACATATACATACTGCTTGGAGTTGTTCTGCTTGTTGGTATAGCGCTAGCTCAGAATAAGGACAGTGGCATAGCAGCTGTTTTTAAACAGGAGCAACCTCTGCCAACGGAGACAGGGCCGAAGGCTGGTTTGCTAGCACCGCCGTTCTCTCTGAAAGGGATGGATGGTAAGACTTATAGCGTGGGTGGGGCGAAAGAAAAAGCAACCTTTGTCAGTTTCTGGGCATCATGGTGTGATCCATGTAAACAAGAAGCACCGGAACTAAACCATTTCGCGGAAAAATACAAGGACAAGCTGGATCTGTACGGTGTAAATGTTACTTCATACGATAAACTGAAGGATGCCAAAGCTTTTGTGGATGAGTACAAGCTTACATTTCCGATTCCGCTTGATGAAAAAGGAACAGTATATGCTCAATATAATGGCGTTGCATTTCCAACGAATGTTTTGATTGATTCTCGTGGGGTCATTCAAGAGATCGTACTTGGCATATTGCCAGAAAAAGAGCTGGAGAAAAAAATTAAAAAGTTGATTGCAAACTAAAAGGACTGTGTGCTTACGTGTTCTGCAATTAAAAAAGCTTCTGCTGCCATCAGTAATGGCTGCAGAAGCTTTCTTTATTTTCCGGGAAATAAGAATTTGGACTGTGTTTAGGCTTGATTTAAAATTTTAATGATTGATCAGCCCAGGAGTCGGGATCGAGATTGGGTCCGGCTCGTTCAGGATATTTTCCTGAAGCAAAGCATACCTGAAACTGTGTACAAGCGCTTCCCAACTGGCTTCGATGACATTCTCGGATACACCAACCGTGTTCCAGGTGTTCTCTGTATTTTTGGATTCGATCAATACACGAACTTTGGCCGCGGTGGCATCCTTCTCATCCAATACACGAACTTTGTAGTCAGACAAGTGCATATGAGCAAGAGAAGGGAAATACTGCACAAGTGCTTTCCGAAGTGCGTTATCAAGCGCGTTAACTGGACCGTTGCCTTCCGCAGCGGTGTACACACTTGTTCCTGCGACATTTAGTTTGACAAAAGCTTCGGATACAACGGATTTACCAGCCGTTTTCTCCACAAGCATTTTAAAAGATTCGAATGTGAACAGTTCTTTCATATCTCCGTTGGCTTCACGAATTAATAATTCCAGTGAAGCATCTGCACCTTCAAATTGGTAACCTTGATGTTCCAAATCCTTAATTTTTTCAATGATCTGGCGTGAGTTCGCACTGCTTGGGTCAAACTCCAAACCGAGTTCCTGCGCTTTGGACACGATATTACTCTGTCCAGCCAGTTCAGAGACAAGCACACGCTGCTTGTTGCCGACCAGTTCTGGCACGATATGTTCATATGTCCGTGAATCACGCAAGATGGCTGATACGTGGATCCCGCCTTTGTGAGCAAAGGCGGCATTACCCACGTAAGGTTGGTTAATGGGCATATTCACGTTTGCAATCTCACTGATGTAGCGGGCAACATTCGTGAGTTGTTTCATGGAATCATCTGACACACACTCGTAACCAAGCTTTAACTGTAAATTAGGGATAATGGAAGCAAGATTGGCGTTACCACAGCGCTCACCATAACCGTTCATTGTGCCTTGAACCTGACGAGCTCCAGCTTGTACAGCGCTGAGGGTATTTGCAACAGCCAGCTCACAATCATTATGAGTATGAATACCAAGATGAGCATGAGGCAGCGTTCGGTGCAGGGTGGACACGATCTCGTGAACTTCGTGCGGCATCGTTCCGCCGTTGGTATCGCACATCACCAGCCAGTCAGCCCCGGCTTCATGAGCTTTGGTCAAGACGGCTTGTGCATACTCGGGGTTATTTTTGAACCCGTCGAAAAAGTGCTCGGCATCAAAAATGACTTCCATTCCGCTTTGCTTCAAGAATGCGATGGAATCATAGATCATAGATAGATTTTCATCGAGCGTTGTTTGCAAAGCGGTATGCACATGAAAGTCCCATGATTTTCCGACCAGTGTTGCGGCCTGTACCCCGGATTCAATCATACGCTTCAAGTTGGCATCTTCGCTGGCAATGCTGCCTTTGCGACGTGTGCTTCCGAATGCAACGACCTTGGCGTTCAGCTTCAGTTCCTTGACTCTTTTGAAAAACTCAATGTCCTTGGTGTTGCTGCCTGGAATTCCGCCTTCAATATAATGAGCACCGAGGTCATCCAGCTTTTTGGCAATTTTGAGTTTGTCATCTGCCGATAAGCTGACACCCTCTCCTTGTGTGCCGTCACGTAAAGTCGTATCGAAGATGGAGATGGCCTTTGACATGAAGATCCTCCTTTTAGGTAAAGCGCTGTTTTATAAGTTTTGGTCGTGTGGTTGAAAAGCAGTTAAAAATGTTAATGGATAAATCCTTCGATGTAGCAACGCTACACTGTGTTAAACTGGTTTGATAGATTTGTCCCAAAGGTGTGAATTTGTATAATTAAGTATTATAGCATCATTATAGCCAAATGCTACATAGAATTCGCAGGTTAACGTAAACATTTGCCGATTTAATTGTGTAAAAGCGTCTGGGGATATTAAACAGACATCTATGTTATAATTTGGTTTGATGGAAGAGAGGGGATAACGGTGACTATAGTATGGGAGAATGTAATAATTGCAGTAATTCCTCTGATTATTATTGGTCTGGTTGTCCGGGCCATTTTCAAGAATAACAATAGACCTGGACGAAAATAAAGTGAACTCCCGGGCTGGGAGGATAGAAAGGATGGGAGGCGTGAAGTCTTCAGACAGCAATCCTCCAATCGATGTAAGTGAGTATTATCCAGCAGCAGGCAGAGTGATTCTGCATGTGGACATGAATGCCTTCTATTGTTCTGTACATGAAGCAGAAGAGCCGGAGTTATATAGTGGAAAGGCAACAGCCGTTGCGGGAAGCAGTGAACTGCGCAAGGGTGTCATTGTTACTTGTTCATACACAGCCCGAGGCAGAGGGATCTCCACGGGCATGGTTGTACATCAAGCGATGAAAAAATGTCCTGATCTGATAGTAATTCGCCCTGACTTTCATCTGTATCGTCAATACTCCAGAGCTTTTATGCAGATTGCATATAGTTATACGCCGCTGCTGGAAGCGACCTCGATTGATGAGTGTTATCTGGATATTACGGGGTCCAAACAATTCGGAACACCTATTGAAATCGCTGAACAGATTCAGCGGAGAATCATGGAGGAACTTGGCCTGCCGTGTTCCATTGGGATTGCGCCGAACAAGCTGCTTGCCAAGATGGCTTCGGATCTGAAAAAACCGAACGGCATATCGATTTTGCGGATGAGGGACGTGCCGCGTATTTTATGGCACAGACCGTGTAACGAGATGTTTGGCATTGGGAAGAAGACAGCCGAGAAGCTTAAAAAGCTGGGGATAGATACGATCGGCCAACTGGCTAAATCTGATGAAAAAATGCTGACAGACCTGTTTGGTGTGAATGGAACATGGCTCAAAAATTCGGCAAATGGTATTCATCACTCTCCGGTCGTTGCTGAACGGGAAGCGAACAAATCGATTGGACACACGACGACACTGCCAGCCGACGTCTCTGAAATAAGTGATATCCAGCGGGTATTTCTCAACATCAGTGATCAGGTTGCCCGAAGATTACGCAAACATGAAATGTTCAGTCAGGGCATCCAGATCACCATTCGTACCCCTGACATGAAAACGATCACGAGGTCACGCATGATGGATATCCCTACAGAGGACGCAGCAGTCATTTACCGAGAAGCTTGCCAGCTCTTTGCAAAACATTGGGGGAGCGGAAAGCCTGTACGAATGCTTGGCATTACGCTGCAGAATTTGATTCCGCGGGAGGAATCCGCTGTGCAGATGGATTTGTTCGAATATGAACAGAAGCCAAAAAAGGAAAGTTTGATACGTATTATGGATCAGTTACGGGATAAGTTTGGTGAAAATGCAGTTGTCACCGCAGGTATGCTGGGTGATGATCCTTCCACATTACTTCGCAACCACAAGGTAAGGGGAACTTCATTGCAAAAAGATAACTTGCAAAGTTTAGATTAAATAGGGATAATATAAAGTTGTGGTTATTGCAAATTGATTTGTAATTATTCTAACTTTGGTTTAATATGTTTTTAGATAAAAACACGGTTCGTGGTGAATCCTAGGAGGAGAGATTGTATAATGAGTAAATATACTTGGGTTGAAAAAGATACATGCATCGCATGTGGCGCTTGCGGAGCAACAGCTCCAGATATCTATGATTATGATGATGAAGGTTTGGCAGAAGTTATTTTTGATGGTGATGCCAACCATGGAATCAAGGCTATTCCTGAAGATTTGTTCGATGATATGCAGGATGCATGCGACGGCTGCCCTACAGATTCCATTAAAGTAGCGGACGAGCCTTTTAATAAAGAAGGTTAATTTTTCTCCATATTGTACAATAAGGCACATGTTTTGTCCCAGTGACAGAAGGTGTGCTTTTTTATGTGTTTACATAGTTAGTACCAAGTACTGAAGTCCTATGCATATTTTGCCTCTGGCTGCCGATATATACTCTATAAGCACAAGGCGGAAATAGTGGAGGATTAGATGCAAAACACGGATCTAAGGTCATATGTCAAGAAACATCCAGATAATAAAATGGCATGGTATTTGCTTGGCAAAGAGTATCTGGGCGAAGGACAGGAAGCGAAGGCGAATTATTGTTTCCAACAAGCGGGCGAAGTGTACGAAGCTTTTGAACGCAGTAAAGCTCCTGCCGACATATGGATGGATTACCAGGAGAAGCTGGTAGAGGTGTCTGAGCAAAAGGAGAAAAAGAGGCGCAAACGCAAAATGTGGCTGACGCTGCTAATGTTTCTCTTGTTAGCAGGTTTGCCACCTGCGGATGCCCCTGGTGCCAATCGTGGGGCAGCGGACGCTCTGTCTGAGGCTCTGGAATCAGAGGATGACATGCCAGATGGAATGCCTGCGAAAGAGCAGCGAGGAGCGAGTCAGGCGTCTGTGGAACAGAATAATGTGTTCACTGCTGCTGGATTTGGCAATGGAAATGATGGGGGAACAGCACTTGCTGCTGCCTGGTCCGAATCAGGAGCAGGGGTTAAAACAACGGCTGTACTCGGCATGCAGACAGCTAAGACGTGGTACATCTGGAAACGGGACATGCCTGTAAAATATATTATGCAAACGAATCAAAAAGGCAAGCTTACGGCCCAGAGTTATGATGCTAAACAATGTAACTGCAAACCTCCCGAAGTTTCCTCCAAGATCAAACGAATGGCGCTCTCCTGGACAAGCAAACAGGAGACAGCTGCGGCGTTATCAAGTGCAATCATCTCATATCATAAGCAACACAAAGCGTGGCCAAAGAGTGTCACTGCCTTGGCTCAGCCGTTTCCAAACAATATTTTGGGAGAAACTTCAGCTGAAATGAGCGATATGTTTCCAGAACTGTTAGCGATGTCTCAAGCCAAGACTCAAGCGGTAGAGAGGGGGGCTGCCGATATCGGGAGAACACAGGCTGCTGAATTATCCAAGGGGAAAAAGGCTCCGTTTGCTGATACATTGGGTGGACAGCCCTTTTTGGAGAAGCCGCTCGAGATTGTTATCGACAAGAGTAACCACAGGCTGGCGCTCATAAGCGGGAGCACGATTGTTCGGATGTATGAAGTGGGTCTTGGCGGGGAGCGGACGCCTGAGGGCTCATATGTCATTACGGATAAAGTGGTTAATCCGAATGGTCACTCGAATGGAGAGTTTGGAAGTCGAGGCATGCAGCTTTCGAATACGAATTATGCCATCCACGGGACTAATGAGCCAGATAGCATCGGACTTGACGAGTCCCTTGGATGTGTGAGAATGAGCAAAGCGGATGTGGAGGAGCTGTTTGCTCTTGCTCCGCAGGGAACTCCGGTACGCATTGGTAAAAATTTGCTGCCAGAGCTTACGTCTGTGCCAAAGAGCGAACAGCGGTATAAGTACAAACTTGTTCCTCAGCAGAACAATCCAAACAAAACGTATCACTGGTTAAACTAATTTTGCGTACATTCCGTATGTTCGTTTTATCCGTAAGCATCCGCTTTGTTCAGCGATCTCCATATGTAGGTTAAGTCACAGCCTTCTGAATCATCTACATATTGGCAATAATAATCAGAGCACCAATGATAACGATTAAACCTCCAACGCTGGCTGCTGTCCATATGATGGCTTTGCGATTAACCTCTTCTTTTTTTTGCTGCAATGCAGGTGGTTTACGTTTCTGAGCCATGGCTTTTTTCCTCCTTAAGTAGGTATCGAACTGGTATAGAGCAACCATGCTTTCATTGTAAAGAATTCAGCCCGCTATTTCCAGTAGGTGGGTTGATTTCTTATGTATAGATCATCTGATTTGAATTTTGTTTGTCTATGCGCAAATGACTTTCTTTTTGAAGGAGAAAAGGCTAGACTTGTGAGTAGAGTTTTTTTACATATGAGGACGGGGATCGGCCATATGGCGTACCGAACCAGAACGGAGTGAGTGATTTGTTATACAAAAGTCTTGCTAAACCTTTATTGTTCAAAATGGACCCTGAACAGGCCCATCATCTAATTATTGGTGGCCTTAGTGGTGTAGGTAGCGTTCGTCCAGTTCCGTCTGGACTGCGTGTCATGTATGGCGTGCGGGAAACCCCGGATTTGGCTGTGGACATGTTCGGCTGTCATTTTCCTACACCGGTTGGTCTAGCTGCAGGTTTGGATAAAAACGGACAGGCCGTTACTGGATTTTCCTCGATCGGGTTCGGTTTTATGGAAGTGGGAACTGTGACGCCACTGGCTCAGTCTGGCAATGATCAGCCCCGTCTGTTCCGTTTGCCGCCAGATGAGGCGCTGGTGAACCGGATGGGCTTCAACAATCTGGGTGCAGAAGCGATGGCAGGCGAGCTTGCACGTCTTCAGGAACGGCGTATCCCTGTAGCGGTGAATATCGGTAAAAATAAAGTTACTCCGAATGAGGAAGCTCATCTGGATTATGCGAAGTGCATTCAGGCGTTATATACTTATGCAGATCTGTTTGTGGTTAATATCAGTTCACCAAATACACCGGATTTGCGTAATCTGCAACATGGGAATGAATTGAAAGAATTGCTCGCTGCGGTCATGGAAGAGATGAATCGTCAACAGGCCAAGGCTGGCGGAGCAGCCAAATCTGTGCTTGTCAAAATAGCGCCTGACGTGAATGATCAGGAACTTGAATATATGGTTAGTACTATTGCAGCGAGTGGGGTGTCGGGTATTATTGCGACAAACACAACGATTAGCCGTGAGGGTCTCTCGCATCAGCATGCGCAGGAAACGGGCGGGCTAAGTGGCAAGCCGCTGCGTGAACGTTCAACGGAAATTATTCGTCAGGTGTACAGACAGACCGAAGGCAAGCTTCCGATCATCGGCTCAGGTGGTATTTTTACAAGTGAGGATGCCTATGAGAAAATTAAAGCCGGGGCAAGTCTGGTGGAAATCTATACTGCGTTGATCTATGAAGGGCCAGAAGTGAATCGCCGGATTCACGCCGGATTACGCGAATTGCTCCGTAAGGACGGTTATCATCATATATCAGAGGCGGTTGGTGCAGACCACCGTTAAGAAGCTATAGAAAACCCCAGAACACGAATTATAGAAGCGAGGAAGAGTAGATAATGGATCGGGACTCTTCCCCCCGGCAAACATCATGTATAATGGATAAGAACAGGGGATGCTATAGAGACAGGAGGCTTAACCATGGACGGTAGAGACTGGGGTACATTTTTACTTCCTTATGAACAAGCGGTAGAGGAATTGAAGGTAAAATTCAAGACGATGCGGGCGGAATTGAAAAAACGGGAAGAATATGCCCCGATTGAATTCGTTACTGGCCGTGTCAAAAAAATCTCCAGCATTCTGGAAAAATCAAGACGTCTAAATGTAGCACTGGATGATGTGGAGACAGGGATAGAGGATATAGCTGGTATTCGAATTATGTGCCAGTTCGTGGATGATATTCGGCGGGTGGCTGAATACATCAGAGCTCGGAAAGACTTAACGGTATTGATTGAAAAAGATTATATAACCAACTTCAAAGAAAGCGGTTATCGCAGTTTTCATATGATCATTGAGTATCCCGTACAAACAGCTCTGGGTCAGAAAAAAGTGCTTGCCGAAATTCAAATTCGGACGCTTGCTATGAATTTCTGGGCAACGATTGAACACTCCCTGAGCTATAAATTTCGGGAAAGTCTGCCGGAAGATATGCGAGCGAGACTGAAGAAAACGGCAGAAGCTGCCTTTGTTCTGGATAACGAGATGTCAGCGATTCGTTTACAGATTCTTGAAGCGCAGAAGGCATTCGAGGATGACTCCAATATCGTATCAAGAACGTTGAGCATCATTCAACAACTGTATTTCTATCATCTGGTTCATGAGGCGATTGAAGCACAAAGACGATTTAATGATTGCTGGGAACGGAATGATATGGAGGGGCTCAAAGTGTTGCTGGACGATGTGAAGGAACTTCTGAACAACGCCAGAAAGGGCGAAAATCCAGATGAGCAGTTATGAACCACTCTACATTGATTATTTGATTTATTTCAATCGGGATCAGGACTATTTCGAATGTCATGAGGTGCTTGAGGAGTTGTGGCTGGAACGCAATCACGATCCACTGTACAAAGGTCTGTTGCAAATCGCGGTGGGGCTGTATCACTACAGAAACGGTAATCTTCGCGGAGGAGGAATGATGCTCCAGAGTTCACTAGAGTTGCTGGAAGTATATCCAGACATTAGTCTCGGTATCCAGCTTGGGGCTTTGAAGGCAGACGTTCGTAAACTTGTGAGGGAGTTACAGGAAAACAAACTTGAAACACTTGAGTATCGTGATCTGTCTATCCTTATTGAGGATCAGGCACTTATTGAGCAGATACAGACCAGGTCGCTGGAGCTAAAACCTAATGTTCCGCAGCGGCGAAGCCCAACCCGAGGACGAATTTACGAAGAGAAAATGAAGGCGCTGCAGCAAGCCGAGCTACACGAGCACAACGAGAACGCTAATCATCATGCAAATAATTAGGATTATATATCCTATGTCTTGTATAACAAGACACCCCGACGATTCCGGTACAGGAATGATCGGGGTGTTTTTAATTTATTGAATTTAGTTTTACCTATAGTTCATTCAAGTTAGCTTTTACTTGGGGCTGTGTTTCCTTTATACTTTTCGAAAAATTGCTTGTAGTCATCCAGCGAATAACCGTTGTCGCTTCCATTCTCTTTCAAGCCGCCAACCATGCGGTCTTTCTCGACGCCATCTTGATAATAAACGAGGGTAGGTGTGAATTCAATGTTGTAATCCGTCCAACCCTCTTCAAACTCCCGTAGATTAAATTGTGGAAGCTTGATTCCTTCACTGTCCACGAGCGGCATCAATTGCGGTGTCGTTGCACGGCAGTGTGAGCAGTCGGAAGCAAAGAAATAAACAAAGAAACTGTCCTTCTTGTCGATTCTAGCTTTCAGATCTGCCGGCAGAATGATTTGTTGATAGTTGGGATCGTCCAGCAATTCCCGTGTAGCTGGATTAAGCTTGGAAGCTGCAATGCCATAAGCGTTTTCTACAGTATCCATCTGTTTCTTGGATTGTTGGTTCACGAGAACCAGCGCAGCAATCATGACGACTAGTACGCCGAGGAAGATAAGGATTGAGGCACTTTTCTTTTTCTTCTTGGAATTCATTGTTCATCCCCCATTATTCATATCGAGATAAATTGCAACAAAAATATAGGCTGGGATAATATGCATAAACAACCGAATTTTTGCTGATAAAACAATCTATTAGCATTATACTACATTACACGCTGTAGTGGAATACACATGATAGGATAGGCAAGCAAAATCAGGATATGATAACATAGAGCAATATGTCATTTTAACAGGATAGGATGAGTGGAACTATGGCCGTACAGCTACCTTTGGGCTTTGCAGAGCGAATGCAACGTTTGCTTGGCGAAGAATTTGAATCTTTTATGAAATCGTATGAACAATCCCCGCATGCCGGGCTCCGCGTAAACACACTTAAAATATCAATGGAACAATTTAAAGAGATTGCCCCGTTTGACTTAAGACCTATTCCATGGTGCGAAACGGGTTTTTACGTGCCTCATGGGGTGAAGCCTGGCCTGCATCCTTATTACCACGCGGGTCTCTATTATATTCAGGAACCGAGTGCAATGGCTCCGGTGGAGCAATTGGATGTAAAGCCGGGTGACCGCGTGTTAGACTTGTGTGCTGCGCCTGGGGGGAAATCCACTCAGATTGCTGCCAAGCTTCAAGGTAAAGGAGTGCTGGTCACGAATGATATTCATGCGGAGCGAACCAAAGCATTGGCCAAAAACGTGGAACTGTATGGCGTAAGAAATGCAGTTGTGCTCAATGAGTCACCGGAGCGCATCGCGGATGCATTTCCTCATTATTTTGATAAAGTGCTGATTGATGCGCCTTGCTCAGGCGAAGGCATGTTCCGCAAGGATGAAGACATGGTGAAATCCTGGGAACATCATTCTGTGGAGAAATGTGTGCTGATGCAGCGCGATATTCTGGAAACGGCAGCGCGGTTACTGGCTCCGGGAGGTACGATTGTTTATTCGACTTGTACCTTTGCACCGGAGGAAAACGAAGCGATGATTGCCGAGTTTTTGAAGATGAATCGTGACTATGCAGTGGTAAATATTGCGGATAACGCTGGTTTTGCCCCAGGACGCCCGGAATGGGTGCGTCAGATGTTGCCCGTGCAGGCAGCTGAGACAGAAGAAGTGTTGGATCAGACACGTGGCACGGCCCGATTATGGCCTCATCGGATAGAAGGGGAAGGACATTATGTTGCTGTGTTAAAACATCTTGAGCGTATTGAGAGTGGCACGAGACGTTCAGAAGAACTTATTGATGAGTTCAATGGAAAGTCAGGTAAAGAGCTGGATGAAGAAAGACAAAGTATCGGACAACGTGTACATGAGTCCGAATTGTTGTATGACCCAAGTGAGGATCGTTCCTTTTTACGATCGGCTTCGCTTCCTATGACCAAAGCCGATCGTAAAAAGGAACGTTTGTTACGGGTTGAATCCAGAGAAAGCAACGACAAAAGTACACGAGGAAGTAAGTACACTGCGAAATCAGGCAAGAAAGGGAAAGAGGCTGGTGGTCGCAAGCCTGAGCGAGTGCAAGGACGAGGTGCTGATTCCAGCTCAGTTGATCCATTAGCGGTCTATGCTCAGTTTGTACATGAAAATCTGGTTATACCGCTTGAGGGTGAAACGGTATGTTACGGAGATCGTGTATATCAGTCAGCTGTAGGTGCCGCCCGACTGGAGGGACTGAAAGTGATTCGCCCCGGATGGTTTATGGGCACGGTTAAAAATGGGCGATTCGTGCCTTCCCATCCGCTGGCATGCGCTTTGCGTGCATCGGAGGCGCGTCGAAGTGTAAATCTTTCTTCTGCTGATGGAGAAGCGGTGAGGTACCTGAAAGGGGAAACGCTGAACATTGAGCAGGAACGGGTCAATTTACAGGAAGCAACAGTAACCAAGGGTTACGTGCTTGTATGTGTGGATGGATATTCTGCTGGTTGGGGCAAATGGTTGGACGGTGTATTGAAGAATGAATACCCTGCAGGCTGGAGGTGGACATCGGTATGAGTGGAAAAGGAAAACAAACGCAGCGCTTGGACAAAATATTGAGTCATATGGGTGTAGGTACGCGCAGCGAACTTAAAAGAATGGTGAAGCAGGGACGTATTCACGTGGACGGCAAAGCAGTGAAGGACAGTGGCATTCAGGTTGATCCGGCGATCCATGTCATTGAAGCGGATGGTGAGCGGATTGTGTACCGGGAAATGATCTATCTGATGCTTCACAAACCGCCCGGTGTTGTATCTGCTACGGAAGATGCTCGGGATAAAACGGTGCTGGATCTGTTGCGCAAGGAAGATCGGATCTTTCAACCGTTCCCGGTCGGAAGGCTGGACAAGGATACGGAGGGACTTCTTATTTTGACTAATGATGGACCTCTTGCTCATGATCTGTTATCTCCTCGCAAGCATGTGCCCAAAACATATGAAGCGCGGGTACTAGGGAAAGTGGATGAAGAGGACGTACAGCGTTTCGCAGCGGGCGTGCAGCTTGATGACGGGTATGAGACTATGCCAGCCGAGTTGACCGTACTCGGATATGAAGAAACAGAGGAAGGCATTGTATCGCTTATCTCGCTAATCATCCATGAGGGGAAGTTTCATCAGGTCAAACGCATGTTCCAGGCTGTAGATAAACGTGTCATCTATCTAAAACGTGTAGCCATGGGAGAACTGAAGCTGGCTTCCGATCTGGCGATTGGGAGTTACCGCGAATTAACTGAAGATGAACTAACTTGTTTACGAAAAAATAATGTAGCCAACTAAACACAGATGGGATGAGAAGCATATGACGTACAAATTGATTGCGCTGGATGTTGATGGAACTTTATTAAATGATCATCATGAGCTGACCGAATGGACACAGGAAACGTTGATTCAGGCCTCGCGCCAAGGGGCGGAGATTGTGCTTTGTTCTGGCCGAGGCCCAGCCAACACGATTCCTTTTATGAAACAGATGGGACTGGATGGGTATGTCATTACGCATAACGGTGCTGTTACTGCACAGGTAAATACCCGGGAAGTCATTCATCAATTTGCTCTGGATACCCAGGGACTTGAACCTATTATGAAGTACTGCCGTGAAAATGATGTGCATTTTGATATCAATACTGCTTTTGGTCTATATGTGGATCAACCCGAAGGTTTGGAGCTGCAGGTAAGGCAGATGTATTACAACTTTCTGGCTGAGCCGCTCAAGCTACCCCGGTGGGCAGATATGACTGAACCTCTTGCTAAGTTTACAGCGTTTGGTCCTATCGAGCAGATGGACGCTGTCCAGCGCGAATGGACGTCCTGGAATTTGCCTTATTACATGACACGCAGCGGAGACTTTTTCATTGATTTGATGCATCCCGAAGCTTCCAAAGGAACGGCGCTCAAAAGGCTGGCTGATTCCAAAGGCATTGCGTCTTCTGAGATTATGGCCATCGGCAACTATTTCAATGATATTACGATGCTCACTTTTGCCGGTAAAGGGATTGCGATGGATAACTCTCCTGAAGAGGTGAAAGCAGCATCTGATGAAGTGACCTTGTCCAACAATGATGAAGGCGTTGCGCACGCCATCCATAAGTATATTCTGTCGGTATAAATTCTTTAGGACCGTTAGCTGATCTACAAAAATGAGCTCCCTGGGCCTGCGGAAATTGCACAGTGCCTCATAAACTACTGTCTCTGGGGACATCCTATGAGAATACGTTAGGAATGAGGAGGACTGGCAATGATACAGATCGATTTAACGACAGACCTGCGAACAACAAGTGGTGAAGTGCAGGATATTATGGTGGATGGCCGATATGTGGGTTCACTTTTACTGATCTACAGAGAAGGGGAGCGTTTGTCAGGCAGCTTGCAACTGGAACAGGAATTGATAGAAGAGGCAGTAGAACAGCTCATTATTGATAAGGTCCATGCTTACATCCGCGCGCTTGGGGATGCGGTGGCGGCATCCTACTATGAAGTGTTGGTGAGCTGTGGCACGTTGCATTCCGTCCTGCAGCCAGCGGACATCAATGAGGAAGCGTTATGGTCTTCTGCCGGAGGAGCAGCATCGGAAGAAGATCAGGAGTATGACGAGAGCCGTTATGACGATGTATTACCTGACGAGATAGATATCATTCCTACATCTCGGGAGGATTCTTTTACATACGAAGACCGGGAGCACCTTCTGGAAATGGAGATGGTCAGTGCCGGGCGTAACCTATCGAGCTATGTGTTCAACGATGTCGAAGGAGAAGAGATGGCAGAAGCTACGCTGAAACAGTATGGACCTGACGCACAAGGAGAAATTCACTGGTATGACGAACCTGATGAAACAGTGCAGGAAGCTGCGGCAGAGCTGCTTGTACGGGAACTGGACGAGGAGATCATCGATACGATCACGATCCGGATGTGGCATCAGGGAAACGAATTGCAGACGCTCGAGTGGGTGCACCGTGATTTTTCCGAGGAGCTTGATGAAGATGAAGAGGCGGACGAATCCCTCGAGTCCATCGACGATTTGATCGAGCCGGAAGAAGTGGAAGAAGCAGGCTATGTCATGCTTAGGAACCGGGATCGGGAGTTCAGAATCTATGATCTATTCGTGCAGGAGCGTGGAGGTCTCCCTGTCGGTACGGCAACCATTGATACGTCACATTCAGATCTGACAGGTTATATGGATTATGATGTACCTGGTACGAGTGCACAGCGGAAAACTTTGGTGGAAGTGCTGATGCGGGAGCTGAACAAAGAGATCGAATTCGACTCCTTGCATCTCACCATGCTTTACCGTAATCAGATTATTGATGAAGCCAGAATAGAAGGGTAAGAGGCGAAATAAAATGTACCCCTTGTAAAGGACAAATTAAAAAAGGTTAGGCTGCTTCAAGCTGTCGTCTGTATCGTGCAGGCGGCAGCTTGTTTAAGTTCCATTGACCTCGATAATGGTTGTAATAGATCATGTAGCTTTTCACTTCTTGCTTAACC